>JARYLZ010000070.1 GCA_029907355.1 Bacteroidota bacterium
GCGTCATCGGCGCTATCATTGCCAGGAGCAACACGCATGTCCTGGTCGTCAGTGAGCGCGGATACGGAAAGCGCAGCGAAGTCTCCACGTACCGCCTCACCCGCCGAGGGGGAAAGGGGGTCATCACGATGCGCGTCACCGAGAAAACCGGTCCCGTGATCGCCGTCAAGGAAGTGACGGACGAAGACGATCTCGTCGTCATCAGCACGAAGGGGATGGTCATTCGCCAGCACATCAGGGATATCCGCGTCATGGGTCGGAACACGCAGGGTGTCCGCCTCATCCAACTCAAGGAAGGCGATTCCATCGCCGATGTCGCCCGGGTTTCAAAAGAAGAGGAGACTGAAGGGGAGAACGGCGTCACGAACGAGGCATGACGAGATTCGAAGAACTTCCCTTTCTTCTGTTTTTCTTGAGAAATTCCTCATACGATCGAGCTCACATTTTGCATAATGAACGTATTCATCGGGAAATGCAGTGTTTCTTTACAGAAATTTCGGAGCTTTTCCCATGCTATCTATTGACTTTTAATACGTTCGTTTCTAGGTTCGCGAGAGGATATCCATCTTCGTGGATTGCTGTTCGCCTCGTTTCAGCCGCAGGTCTCGAATGACGGTGTTCGCTTTTTCCTTTTCACGTAAGAAATCAAGCCGCTCATGAATGCCCGTCCTATAACGATTTTTCTCGCCGTCGTGTGGATTTTCACTGCGATGAGCAGGGTCCAGGCCCAGCAAGGCACCATCGAAGAGTCCTGGAACCGTGCCGCCCGCGAAAAGAAGAGCACCCCCCCAGCAGGATCAGTGTCGGAAAGGCGGGTAGGGTCAGAGGAATCCACCCTTCCCCGATGGGGTTACCGTGAGAGCGAAGGGGCGGTGGACGAGCAGACCCGCTGGCTCACGATGACACGGAGTGCGCTCCCGGCGGATTTCTATGCGGCGAATAAGAAACTCATCGACTCCCTCGCGGTCCTGTTCTGTCTCCCGAGCGGGTACATTCGCTCGCTCACCGCCCGGAACGAAGCCGCCCGTTCCCCGGTTCCCGCCCCGCAAAGGCCGGATTTCAGTTATCAGCGGCCGGAAACCACACCGTACGATGAAAAGAAAGGGGCGCTGGAAGCCCTGAACCGCGAGCTGCTCATCCTTCTCCACCAATGCCTGTACGGAGACTGAGCGATCTCAGCAAGCCGTCACCGACCCATATCAAGGAGTTCCTCTATGAAACGGATTCTCGCTCCGTTCCTCGTGTTCGTCGCGGTGTTCGCGTTCATGCCGGGATGCACAGGACCTCTCCCCGACAGCGGTTTCGACAACGGGTGGATCACGTTCGAAGTCCGCGACGGCCTCACGTACAACGAGGCGTGGATGATCGTCGTCGACGCACTGCTTACCCGCGGCTACCAGTTCGAAACCCTCTCGAAAGACGACGGGTACATGAAAACCGAATACCTCCACGAAACCGTGGAATCTCAAGGCGTGGAAGTGAAGACCCGCATCTCGGTCAAGTTCACGTACGGCCGTCGCACGGTGCGCATGAAAGTCGATGAAGAGTACATCGTGGGGTACAAACAGCCCGGCGTCGATATCCCGCGTGTCGCGGATCTGAAAGTCGAACTCCGCGACCGGCTCTTGTGACACGGGCGAACGCTCACCGGTCGCCTCTTCCTTCGAACTCAGCAGCGGAGGTTCCATGAACATCGAACGTGCTTCCGCCCGTCCATGCGGCATGGGGGCCGGAGCATGGCGAGGGGTCGCGACGGTCCTGTTGTTCGTCCTCGCCTTCCCCGTCCGCGCTCAACAAGGCCGGGTGTTCGACATCGCCCATGAGCCGGTCACCGAGTTCGGACGTTCGCTCGACAGCAGACGCATCGCCATACACGGCGTCACGTTGGGGATGTCATGGGGCGAAGCCCGGAACATTCTGGACCGCGCGAACATCGCGTACATCTTCCAGAAAGGGACGGCTCCCGTCGTCTACATCCCACCTCAGAACTCGAGTTTCTACTTCGTCCTGAACCCCAGTTCCTACGATGTCATCGAAATGGGGATCATCGGTCCCTCCGAACTCCCGGTCGATAACCAGTACCTCTTCGACGCGCAACGGTGGAGGTTGACGACGGCACGTGTGCAGTTTTTCGGAAGCGAGGGAGAATTCATCGTCAATGAGGAAGGGGAATCCTACAATTTCCCGTACCAGGGTTTCGTCCTGAAATACCTTACCCCCGGCACGTTCCGCTTCGTCATGGTCCAACCGACGAACAAGCCGTTGCTCGCTCCAGGACAAGGGAGAAAACCCTCCGATGATCAAGAAATCAAGCAGCCCCTTCCCCCGAAACCGCCCGAACGCGATGAGGGGGACGCTCTCAGACTCTGGCACGAGAAATTCGCCCAGGCGCGATCCCGGTTCGAAGCACGGGAATATCATCAAGCTCTCGAAGGTTTCCGCGATGTCATGTCCCATGCGCCGGACGCACTGCTCAAGGTCCGTGCCCGCTATTGGATGGGCGAGGCCTACTTCCAGCTCCGCCACTACCGTGAAGCGCTGAAGCAGTTCGAGACCGTCATGCGCGAAACGGATATCGAGACCCTGCGTTCCCCTGCGGCGTACATGGCGGCGCGGTGCCGAAAAGCCCTCGGACGCCGCTGACGCGGGTCGTTCCGTTCCACGGATCGCCATCCCCGCTCGCCACCGATAGAACGACGCGTCTGTTCCGACCCGAAGCGGTGAGGGTCATCTCTCGAACACCCCTTCGGGCAGTGTGGTCGGACACGGCGGAAAAGGGACGACGCACGTGCGCCGAGACCACGTGTCAACGGCAATGGACCAGGCATCCCCTCCTCGTGAAACAGCCCGCCTGGAACACGTACTGAAAGACACCGGGGGGAAGCGCCGAGAAATCGAACACGATGCGATGCTCGCCGGGGCCGGCTTCTGCATCCACGATCGTCCCGACGTGACGGCCGAGCGCATCGAACACGCAGAAGACGACGTGTTCCCTTGTCGGTAACCGGTACATGAAACGCACTGCTCGCGGTACCGGGTTCGGTGCAGCGGAAACGGAAAACTCTCCGGGTGCGGAATCACCCTCTTTCAACGGCGTGACACGCTGAACAGCCGCGAGCGCATTGATCTTCCCATAACCGAACTGCATGTTCGGCACGGAGCCGGTAAACCGATCCGTGCGGGCGGATCGGGTGAGTGCGTCCAGAACGTCCGACACGTCCAGAGCCGGATTCCTTTCCAGCATGAGGGCAACCGTGCCGGTAACGTGCGGCGCGGCCATGCTGGTCCCCTGCATTTTCAAGTACCCTCCCCCGAAGAGAATGGCTTTCTCCTCGGCCCCGCAATCGCCGGAAAGCGCCGAGAGGATGACCTCGCCCGGCGCGGAGATATCGGGTTTGAGGCGTCCGTCGCCCGTCGGTCCGATGGAGCTGAAGAACGACCGCGCACCGACGACGGGGTTGCCTTGTTGGCGCTGGACGATCCCCGTCAGGTCCGTCCAATGATCTTTCGTCACGTAGGAACCCACCGCGATGATTCTCCTCGCCGTTGCAGGGATCATGACCGTGCTCGAATAGTCCCCCGGCATGATGCAGTGCCACGGGTGAGCGTTCGGCGCGAATTCCCCGCCCCTGATCCATGCATCCAGCGTCCCCGAACCGTGGGTATAGAGACCGAAGAGCATGGTGGAAAGATCGACCTGCGCGTCGGCAGCGGCGACGAAAACGACGGCGTGCCCCATCCCGTTGGAAGGGTCCGAGGCGAGGTTCGTAATACCCGCAATGGCCGGAATCCCGGCGCCGAATCGAATCGGAATCGGGAAAACGGTATTCCCTCCCCTGACGGCATCGACGTATCCGGCGAGCGACGGTGCGTTGCTGTACCATGCCAACCCCACGTCGACCGGTCCGCCCGAGTACCAGAGATCGATGGCGAAACCGCTCGCCCCATCATCGGCGCGAAGGAAGGTCACCCGCGGCTTGCTCCGGTCGCCTCCCGTCGTGTAATGAAGATGCACCCGCTTGTCGCCGTCGTTGCCCGCTGCCGCGACGATGATTCTCCCCGGTCCCGTCATCGCCTCGAGAGCCGCTTCGTAAAGGGTGCGCCCGTCATGCGCCCCGCTGTGGCCGCCCAAGCTGAGATTGATGACAGCCGGTTTCCCGAGGCGGGCGGCACGCTTGAAAATGAAATCACACCCATCGATCACATCGGTGTCCACGAACCCCGGTGCGGAGCGAAACCCTTTCACGAAGACGATGTCGGCGTCCGGAGCGATACCGGTGTATTCCCCGTTCATGCGACCGTTGCCGGCCGCCGTGCCGGTGACATGCGTCCCATGCCCACTGCCGTCGGGAAGATCGCGTTCCCGGCACACTCCGGCTTCGATCTGCATGCGTGTGTATTCCCGTCCATAGCCATACTCGGGCGGAGGGGAAGTCACCGTGCTCACCGAATCCGACATGTCCCAGATGTACTGGATGCGCGAGGCTCCCGGCACCGTGAAATCCGGGTGTCTCCAATCGATTCCCGAATCGACAACCCCGACGACCACCCCTCGACCGGTATACGGACAGGGGAGATTCACACCCGTGTGGACGGCATCGGCTTGTATTTCCCTCCTGCTGACGTCCAATGCGGGCTCGAGGTATTGCGCGGCTTGGATGCATTCGATGGCGCGGTGGAGAGCGATATCGCGAAGGGAGGCGAGGGGGATGCGTGCGACGAGGATATTCCCCGACCGCGTCGTCACTTCCGCACCCGCAGCGACGAGGGCATGAGACGCTCCCTCCACATCGTTCGCCCGCACGAAGACGGGTACCCGTGAAATGTCCCCCGATCCATCTAGTGGAACGAGCATTCTAGCCGCTGCGGAAGAAGCTTCGAGGGGTTTTCGCATCATCGTCTCGGCATGCACGAGGGGGTGCAATCGTGCGTCGATGCGCGCCAGCACGGTGTCCGTCGGATAAACAGGAGCAGAGACGCACAGGGCGGGGTCGAACGGTCCTCCCTCACCGGTGGGAAATTGGGCATAGCCCCTTGCGATGGCAAGCGAGAGCAACAACAGGAACAATCGGCGAGTCATGGGATACACCACCTCGATTCTATTCGAAAGAAGAATATTCCGCTCGAGAATAAGGGAAAGAAAGGCGTGAGGCTCACTGGAACGAGCCGGTCTGCGTCAACTGGAGGAGAATGACGACCTCGAGCCCTGCGAGGTGATAGAGAACGGGGAGCGTCAATTCGGCCGTAAACACATCGCCGATCACGTTGAGGATACGCGCCCCCGTTTGTTCCAAATCCTTCCGTATTTCATCCGAAACAGGCCGTGCACAACGGCCGAGTACACGGAAAAGTTGGATGTCGTTTTCTCGTTTCGCGCGCGCGATGTACGCGCGAAGGGCAGCGTCGAATTTGTATTCCGGGTCCATGTCGAGTCGTTCCACCCAATCGAGCGAAGCCAGCGCGTCGATTTGCAGGGGTGTTCCGACCGCCTTCAGGATGGTCGGGTGCGGAGATACCGGATCCATGCCGAGGGCGCGCACCTGTTCCTCCATCGGTCGCTCGATGGATTTCGAGAGAACCGCCACGACATGATAACGCATCGCCGTGTCATATTTCGCCGTCATCGCTTTCAGGAGGGACGCCGTGCATTTCTCCCTCGGATTTCCCGGGTAGGAACACCCTGCAAGCAGAACAACGGCCATGACGCATGGGAAAATGCGGAGTGCCATTTGAGACTCTCGTGTGGATGACCGGTAAAACATAATAAATGCCTGTCTGCGGTTCAAGGAACCGCAGGCGTCGAACCGCGAAGAGACGGGGTCGACTCAGGAATACCGCGTTTCTCCGCGCGCATGACTTCCTTTACCACTTTCACACTTGGAATTGCACCGGCCGTCTCGGATATTTCCGTCGATTCCATTTTTTCTTTCTCAAATCCCATCTTCATTATCGAGGAACATCCGCATGTTTCCCATGAAACCATTCTTTTATCTCCTCTTGATACCCCTCGCCGCCGGCATCGGGGGAATCCCGAACGATGGAACGCTCCCCATCGGCCCCGGCGATGTTCTCCGCCCGGGACGAGCACGGTCCAATCCCATATACATCGGGTTCGACCTGGGGCTGGACTATGCCCATTACATCGGCGACCATGTCTATCTCTTCCCCAATCCCCTGCAGCCCGATCTCATATACCATTCGGTCTTCACCGACGGGGACGGCATCGGGATCATTCTCCAGGGAGTTCTCGATGTCCCGGTCGCGAAGAACATGGGCATCATCGGAAAACTCGGATACATCCAGCGCACGGATGCATTCGAGAAGACATTCGATTACCCCCTCGCGTTCATCGACCCCGTCACCGGTTGGCCGGGAACCGCCACGCTCCACGGGGAGATGGACCTGACGGTATCATTCCTGAACATCGATCTCCTGCTCCGGTACCAGCTTGCACCCGGATCGTGGTACCTCCTCGGCGGATTTTCCTTTGCCCGGCTCCTCGCCAATTCGGGAGACCTCGATCAGCGCATTGTCGCTCCCGACAATGTTTACTACCGGAACCCGGCCGATTTGCCGATACGGGAAATTTCGCTCGAGGACATCGAGTGGTCGGGGTTCGAAGATTACCGCGTCGCGATCAAGGCGGGGGTCGGCACGTGGTTCGCCGTGAGTAAATCCGTCTTCCTCACACCGGAGCTCTGCATCGATTACCCCTTCAACGCATTCCTCAAGAAAAGCGGCGAGCCGTTGGCTTTCATCCCGGCATCGGATGTCCGTTTCCCGAGCGTCACGTTGACGGCGGGGTTGCGGTTCGGCCTCTAATCGAAAGGAGACACGCCCATGAGATACACGATACGCTTCTCGACGCTGAGCATTTTTCTGGCGATGTCCATTCTCCAGGCGTTCGCGCAGAACGAGACGCCGACGAGCCGCTCGATCATCACCCCGAAACGTTATGACGTGACGGTGACGAATCCCGGTCGCGGCATCAATTCGCCGGACGACGATTTCGCACCGCTCGTTCTCGCCAACGGCCGCGTCATCTACTTCACTACGGACCGCGACGGCGACCAGAACATCTATTCCGCCGTTTCCGGCGGCGCCGCGTGGGGAAAGCCCGTCAATGTCGGTCCCACTCTCAACACGAACGAGAACGACGGCGGGGCATCCCTGACGCCGGATGGGCACTGGATCGTGTACACCGGCTGTGACCGCGAAGACGGCGTGGGGGATTGCGACATCTACCTGGCCGAGTACGGTGGAGGCACGTGGCGGAACGCGCGGAATCTCACCCCCGTCAACTCAGCGGGATGGGATTCGCAGCCGAGCATCTCCGCCGACGCCACGATGTTGTTCTTCGCATCCGACCGGCCCGGCGGAATGGGGGGGACGGATATCTGGATGTCCCGCCGCGTAGGGGACGACTGGTCCCCACCGGTCAACCTCGGTCCCCCGGTGAACACGTCAGGCGATGAAATGACGCCCTTCATCGCACCGGACAACCGGACATTGTACTTCGCATCGAACGGGCACCCGGGCGTCGGCGGTTTCGACATCTACGTCGCGCGAATCGATCACAAGGGGATGACCGGAAGCGTGGAGCACATCGGTTCACCCATCAATACGGCGGGGGACGAACTCTTCTTCACGACGCAACTCGGAACGGACAACGTCTATTTCGCTTCGACGAGTTCGGATTTCGGGAATATCGGCGGGCTGGATATCTACGCCGCCGTCCCGAACCCGATCCCGCCGAGCGCCGTCACGGCGGTCTTCGGCATCGTGAGCGACGCGAAGACCAAGGCCCCCCTCGGTGCGACACTGACCATTCGCAACATCATGAAGAACGAAGTGATCAGCACATTCCACAGCGACGACATTGACGGGACATACGTGGTGGTGCTTCAACCCGGCATGTCGTACGCCATGACCGCTGAGGCCCCCGGCTACCTCTTCTACTCCGAGCGATTCGATATTCCGGCCAACGCGGCGAACAATACCGTCCGGAAAGACATCCTCATGACGCGCGAGCTGGTGCGCTTGCTCGTCTTTTTCGACTTCGACAAGGCAACACTCCAGCCGGAATCGTATGTCGATCTCGAACGGGCTGTGAGCTGGTTGAAAACCCACCCCGATGTCCGGGTGGAAGTCGCCGGCCACACGGACAATGTCGGTTCGCGCGAGTACAACAAACACCTCTCCTCCGAGCGGGCGAGAACCGTCATGGATTACCTCATCTCGAAAGGCGTCGCACCTTCGCGCCTCACGGCGAACGGGTACGGGCCCGACCAGCCGATCGCGACGAATGACACGGAAGAAGGCCGGGCGATGAACCGGCGCGTGGAATTCCGCGTGAAATGACGATCGTCCTCGCGAGCGACGCCAAGACGATCGCCGGAGGCGAAAATTACCTCCTGGCTCTCGCCGAAGGGTTGCGGGAACGCGGGCATACCGTGATCGCCGCACCAGAGAAAGGGTCTCCTCTCGCGGAAGCTGCGCGCGCCCGCGGATTCGAAACCGTGGAGATCGCGTACGGGAAGAACGGGAGGGAATTCGCCGCGGCATTCCGCCTTTACCGCGCCCTGCGGAAGAGAGGTGTCGACGTCGTCCACACGAACGCGAATTACGACCGAACGGCCGGGGCGCTGGCGGCGCGGTTGCTCGGCGCCGTATCGGTCACGACGATCCACTCCTGCCTCCCGATCCGGCACAACCTCACGCACGCTTTCCGAAACCGATTCTGCATCGATCATTTCACGCCGGTCGGCTGGTCGACACGCGAAATCATGATCGAGCATGACCGCATCGCGCCGGACAGGATCACGGTGGTCCACATCGGGATACCGGAGCACGACACCGCATTCTCCCCGGAAGGCCGAGCGAGGCTCCGCCGCGAGTGGGGGATCGACGGCGACCAGCCCGTCATCGGGAACCTCGCCCGCCTGGTCGCGTTCAAGGGGCACCGCCACCTCCTCGACGCAATGCCGCGTATCCTGGCGGAAACCCCGCGGGCCGTTTGTGTCGTGGCCGGCGAGGGGGAACTGCGTTCCTCTCTCGAGGAGCGGGCGGCGGCGCTCGGTACCGCTGCGGCCGTCCGTTTCATCGGCCACCGCAACGACGTCTCCGATGTGCTCTCCGCGTTCGATCTGTACGTCCAGCCGTCCATCGATTTCGGCGGCGAGACGTTCCCCGTTTCGATTCTCCAGGCGATGGCGGTCGGATTACCCGTCGTCGCGAGCGATGTCGGCGATATCCGCTTCATGGTCGACGATGGACGCACGGGTATCCTCGTCCCCCCCCAGCAGCCGCGGGCACTCGCCGAAGCGTGCACGGTCCTTTGCCGGGATCCCGCGCAGCGGAAACGGATGGGCGAACGGGGCCGCGAGCGCTTCCTCGAACGGTTCACTCTCCCGCGCATGGCGCGCGATATCGAGGAGGTGTACAAGAAAGCCGTCGCAGAGCGTGCGGGACGCAGCGGCCGACGGGGAATGCGTTAGGCGGCGCCCTCGGCTTTCCGCTTCACGGCGATCTCCGCCAGCTCCGCCAATCGCTCGGCGGCGAGTCCGAACACCGTACCCGGCGGGTACGCGCCGTGTTCGTCCTCCACGCCTGCGGCGACCCCCGTGAGGATTTCGATCCCTTCCTCGATGCGTCGTATCGGGTAGATGTGGAACCGGCCCTCTGCGACGGCCTCGAGGATATCGTGGCGGAGCATGAGGTCGGTCACGTTTTGATGGGGGATCAGTACGCCCTGCCGTCCGTTCAAGCCCTTGGCGCGGCAGACATCGAAGAACCCTTCGATCTTCTCGTTGACCCCGCCGATCGGCTGGATGTCCCCCTTCTGGTTCACCGACCCGGTCACGGCATACGATTGCTTGATGGGGAGTCCGGAAAGGGCGGAGAGGAGAGCGTACACCTCGGTGGATGAAGCACTGTCGCCGTCGATCCCGCTGTAGGATTGCTCGAAGGATATGCTGGCGGTCAAAGCCAGCGGGTGTTTCCGCGCGAACTGTTGACGGAGGTAGCCCGAGAGGATGAGGACCCCCTTGTCGTGCACCGCACCGGAAAGTTTCGCCTCGCGTTCGATGTTGATGATCCCCGCCTCCCCCGCCCCGACGGCGGCCGTGATGCGGGCAGGCTTGCCGAAATCGTATCGGTCCCCGCCGTACACGGCGAGGCCGTTGATCTGACCGACCCGTTCGCCGTCCACGTCGATGAGGATGACGTCGCGGATGATGAGTTCCTGCATCCTGTCTTCCTCGAGCGCGTGTCGTTTCCGCATTTCCTCCACGGCGTGGAGAACATGCCGGGCGCTGACGTATCGGTCGCCGTCCTGTTCGCACCAGTAATTCGCTTCGCGGACGACATCGGCGATCTCGCTGAACTGCGTCGTGAGCTTGTCTTTACTGCCGGCGCGGCGCGCCCCGTACTCGACGACAGCGGCAATGGCGGTGTTGTCGAAGTGCCGCAGCCGCTCGTCGTTGACGAGCTTTCGGATGAGCGCAGCATACTGCCGCACGGCGAGTTCCGTATTCGGCATCTCGTGATCGAAGTCCGCCTTGATCTTGAAGATCTTTTTGAAATCCCGCTCGAACGCGTTCAAGAGAGCGTAGATCTCTTCGTTGCCGATGAGGATGACCTTGAGATCCAGATCGATCGCTTCGGGCTTGAGGGCGACGACTCCGGCAAGTCCCAAGGCATCCTGCGCCTGGATCTCCAGTTTGCGGTAAAGCAATGCCCGCTGGAGCGCCCGCCAGACCCCGGGTTCCGTGAGCACATCAGCCGCGTTGAGGACGAGGAACCCCCCGTTGGCGCGAAGAATGGATCCCGCTTTGATGCGCGTGAAATCGGTCTGCCAAAACCCCTGCGCGTCCTGCTGGCGTTCGATGGTCCCGAACAGATTGACGAAGGTCGGGGCGGTCTCGATGACGACGGGGCACGCTGCCGATCCGCTGTTGTCGAGGAGAAGGTTGACCTCGAACGGGGTGAGATCCGGTTCTCCTTCCTGTTCGCCGGGTGCCTGACGGAACGCATCGAGATTCGCGAGGATGTGCTCGATGACCCTGTCGATGTAGTCCGCGACCGAGGGGTGCGGGTAATGCTCGACGATATCGGCGAACACTGCGCGGATGACGACGGCAACGCCCGCCCGCTCGTGCTCGACGATCATCCGTTGGTACTCGCGGGAGAGCTGAAGGCTGGTCCGGAAAAGCTCCTGGAGCGCTTCGCTGTGCTTCTGGTACTTCTCCACCATCGCCTCTGCCCATGCGGGGTTCACTTTCCCTTTTGCAACCAATTCCTCCAGTTCGGAAATCATGACGGCTTTGTCCTCGACGCGGACGAGGATCTCCGGATGCACAACCGCCCCTTCCTGAACGCGGCCGAGAATGAACCCGTCCGGCACGATCCTCTGCTCGAAGGAGCCGAAGAGATCCATCTCCTTGCGGCGGTACTCTTCGAGAATAGCATTGCGCTTCCGGACGAATTCCTCTTCTTCGATGACGCGGGGAATGCGCTCCTGCACGAGTCGGAGGCATTCCTGCATCTCGGCACGGAAACGCGCACCGTCGCCCGCCGGGAATCGGAGAAGAATGGGGCGGTCCGGGTCACGGAAGTTATTCACATAACACAGATCCTCCGGTTCCGTGGTCGGTATCTGGATCTTTTCGAGAATCGTCTTGATCGTCGTCGCCTTGCCTGTCCCCGAGAGACCGCAGACGAAAATGTTGTAACCGGGACTTCGGAGCTCCACCCCCATCTTCAAGGCTTTCAGAGCTCGGTCCTGACCTATGATGCCTTCGATGGGTTCGACGTCCTCGGTCGTCTCGGCGGGAATCGACTCGAGCGGGCAGGTCCATCTCAGTTCCTCGACGGGGAGTTCCGGGCGGGGATCGGCGGGTCGGTAGGAGGGAGAAGGCATGAATGCAACCTCGTGCCTGTCATGGGGGAAATCGTAGGAACGCTTTTGCCATTGCGTGAATATATGCCCCAGCGACATCCCAAGGAATTTCCCCTCGTGTGGGCGGATGCGTCGGGGAACACGTGTGCGTGGGTTCCCTTCGTCCTGCTCCTGTCTCGACGGGTTTGCGCGATGCGTTTCCCCTCCGCCGACGGCGGTTTTCTTTGAACGCGTAGCTCTCGTGCGTAGATTCCATCGAGGCGGAACGATGAACGGCGAACAGACCCTCGATATCGGTCACACCGCGGATTTCGGGATCCACGTCTCAGGGCCGACGGTGGAGTCTGTGTTCACCCACGCTGCGGAAGCGATGTTCGCGTTCATGCTGGAAGGGTGGAAACCGCCGGAGGGTGTTGCGGGGATCCCCCTGCACGTGGAAATCTGCGCCTCCTCACCGGAAGAGCTGTTCCGGGAATGGCTGGCGGAACTCCTGTACCATGCGAGCATACGGCGTGCGATCGCCGCCCGTTTCCGCATCACTTCGCTCACGGGGACGAGGTTGTCCGCGGATGCCGAGCTGTTTCCGATCAAACCACGGGACCGGCGGAGAACGAAAGAGGTGAAAGCCGTCACGTGGCATGGACTTCGGCTCGAGCGCAACGACGACGGTTGGGAAGCGGAGGTCATCTTCGACACGTAGAGGGATGACGAAGAATACGGAGGAGAACATGGAAATACCCCTTCGACAAATCGACGACACGAGATGGGAAATCCCACGCACGGGGGGCATGCGCGTACCCGGCCGCATTTACGCGACCGCCTCCATGATGGAATCGATCCGGAAGGACCAGAGCCTTCAGCAAGTCGCGAACGTGGCACATCTCCCCGGGATCGTGGGGAGTTCGCTCGCCATGCCGGACATCCACTGGGGGTACGGCTTCCCGATCGGGGGCGTTTGCGCGACCGACGCGGAGGAAGGAGTCATTTCGCCGGGGGGAGTGGGATACGACATCAACTGCGGCATACGGTTGATCGCGACACGCCTGACGGTGCGGGATGTCGCCCCCCGGATGAAAGAACTCGTCCAGAGCTTGTTCCGGCACATCCCGACCGGAGTCGGGGCTTCCCGCGCTATCCCGAAACTTTCCCGGGCGGAGATGAGGGAGGTCTGCCGGGAGGGCGCCGCATGGGCGGTTCGCCGGGGATTCGGCACGCCGGAAGACATCGATTGCATCGAGGAGCAGGGACGTATGGAAGGAGCGGAACCGTCGGATGTGGGCGAGCGCGCGTGGGAGCGCGGCGCCGACCAGATGGGAACGCTCGGCTCCGGCAACCATTTCCTCGAAGTCGCCCGAGTGGAGGAGATTTACGATGAGAACGCCGCGCAGGTGTTCGGCATCGTCCCCGACGGCATCGTCGTGATGATCCACTGCGGGTCGCGCGGATTCGGCTACCAGATCTGCGACGACTCCCTGAAGATGGTCATGCAGGCGACGCAGCGGTACGGCATCACCCTCCCGGACCGCCAGTTGGCATGCGCGCCGCTCAGGAGTCCGGAAGGCCAGCGGTATATCGGTGCGATGCGATGCGCCGCGAACTACGCTTTCGCGAATCGGCAGGTCATCACGCATCTCGCGGCGGACGCATTTTCCGAGGCCCTGGGCGTGAACCGGGAGTCGATCGGGTTCTCCTTGATATACGACATCTGCCACAACATCGCGAAGTTCGAGACGCACACCGTCGAAGGGGTGGAGCGCCGCCTCTGCATTCACCGGAAGGGCGCTACACGGGCGTTCTGTCCCGGCCACCCCGATATCCCCGAGCGGTACCGTTCGATCGGGCAACCCGTTCTCGTCCCGGGGGATATGGGGCGATGTTCCTACCTGTGCCTCGGGACAGAGCGGGCGATGCAAGAGACTTTCGGAAGTTCTTGCCACGGGGCGGGACGCCACATGAGCCGCCACCAGGCGCTGGCGGCCGGCAAAGGCCGCGATATCGCCGCCGAGCTGAAGGAACGCGGCGTGGAGATCCGCGCGACGGGGATGCGCACCATCGCTGAGGAAATGCCGCTCGCCTACAAGGACGTCACGGAAGTCGTGAACGTCATGCACGACGCGGGGATCAGCATGAAGGTCGCACGCTTCCGCCCGCTGGGTGTCATCAAGGGCTAAGGCCGTCCTCCGGCCGGAACAGCAGCCCGAAGCGCTCCCTCACGGCGAGACCGCGGGATCGCCGCACCGTCTTCCCTCGAGAACGCTGCCGTACGTGACGGCGCCGGACCCGAAGCGCCTGCGTACCTCATCGATGCTCCGGTACAGGCGCACGAGTCGTTCCTCGTCGCCGCGGAACAGCGGCAACTGACTGTAGTCCTCGATCAGGTCGGACACGGAGACGCCCACGAGGCGGACGCGGACACGGCGCGTGTAGACCTCACAGAAACAGCGCTCGGCGAGCCGGTAGAGGACATGGTCCATGCCGGTGTAATCGCAGTGCGCGGTTTTCGTGACGGTGACGAAGTCGGCATAGCGCAATTTGAAGGTGAGCGTGCGCGTGAGGAAACGTCGGCGGCGCAGATCCCCGGCGACGCGGGCGGTCAGATCACGCAAGGCGCCGAGAATCGTCCGGGGTTCGAGCACGTCTTCCGCGAAGGTGCACTCGGCGCCGACCGATTTCCGCCGTCGGTAGGGGACGATGGGCGTCTCGTCGACGCCGCAGGCATGCTCGTGGAGGGTACGACCGACGACACCGTACATGTGCGTGAAGAGGCGGCGGTTCATGCGTGCGATATCGCCGATGCAGCGGATCCCCATCGCCGTGAGTTCGCGCTCCATCACGTCGCCAACGCCGGGGAGAACGCGGACGGCATGGGGCGCGAGGAAGGCGCGTTCCGTGCCATCGGGCACACGGAGGTCGCCGAGACGCTTGCCTACGGAGGTGGCGACTTTCGCGACGAGCTTGTTCCGCGCGAGACCGTACGTCAACGGCAGGCGGAGCGTGCCGACGATTTCCCGCTTCAGACGGCTGCACCACGACTCCTCGTCGGCGATCGCGCGGCTGCAGCCGCTCAGGTCGAGATAGAACTCATCGACGGATGCCTTCTCGCACACCGGCGCGGCTTCGGCGAGGAGTTCCGCCACGCGCTCGGAATACTCCGCGTAGTGGATATAATTCGGCGGAATGAAAACGGCGCGGGGACAGAGTTCATACGCCCGACGGAGCGGCATGCCGGAGCGGACACCGAACACGCGCGCTTCCCGCGAACAGCCCGCCACGACACCGCGTTGGTACGGCGCGCCCCCCACGATCACCGGCCGCCCCGTGAGAGAAGGGTCGAGGAGGCGCTCGACGGACACGAAGAAGGTGTCCATATCGAGGTGCATGCAACGGGTCGGTGGCGCAGGAAGGGTCATGTCCTCACGTTAGCCCAATTTCTAACCTATTCTAACCCTCCCGCAGGAAAAACGCAAGGGGAAAAACAACGGAGCCGCACCGGGCGATGCGGCTCCGTCGACATTTCGGGGGAACACCCCGAAGGACATGCCGTTGCGGGAAACGGCGGCCGGGAATTATTTCTTCTTCGCCGGCTTCTTGGCGGCGGCCTTCTTCGGGGCGGCCTTCTTCGGTGCGGCTTTCTTCGTCGCGGCCTTCTTCGTCGCGGCGAGGCATTTGCCTTTCTTCGGGGCGGCTTTCTTCGGGGCGGCTTTCT
>JARYLZ010000071.1 GCA_029907355.1 Bacteroidota bacterium
CTCGGTGTGGTGGACCTCGTGTGGGACCGCACCCGCCGGTCGGTCGTCTCGTGCAAGGGGCGCCTGGTGGAAACCGTCGTCGCAGATATTCCGCTCGATTCCATCGTTGCGGCGCGGGTCGCCGGGCTCGAAGCATCGGTGGACAGCGGGTTGTCCGAGGTCATCGGGACACTGGAAGTCGCGTGGAAACGCGCACCGGGGCCGAAGGAGAGCAACGTCGGGAGCTGGCAGGCGGACGCTCTCCGCGAGTATGCGAAAGCGGACGTCGCGTTCCAGAACAGCGGCGGCATCCGCAAAGATCTGCCGGCAGGGCCGATCACGTTACGGGATATGTGGGAAATCAGCCCGTTCGGGAACGAGGTAGTCGTGTTCGAGGTGACGGGCGAACAGCTCCTCACGATGCTCGCGTTCCAGGGCCTGAAGGAACAGGAGTTCTGCCAGGTGAGCGGCGTCCGGTACACGTACGACAGGACGAAGCCGCCGGAGAAGGCGCTCACGGCCACAGTGGGTGGGGAACCCGTCGAACCCGGCAAGCGGTACCGCGTCGTCACGAACAGCTATGTCGGCGGCCATCTTCACGACATCTTCAACCTACCCGAGAACGAAATCCGCGTCGAACCGCTCATGCCGCCCGTGAGCGACAGGGACGTGTTCATCGAAGCCGTCCGGCGCGAGGGGACGATCCGCTCGCAGGTAGACGGCAGAATACGCGTCATCAGGGAGAAGGACGAATGAGAGACCTCGTCGCTTGCGTGCTTGCCGCGCTTGCTTTGGCAGGATGTTCGGACACGATTTCAGACGTCGATACGCAACTCGTGTTCCCGGAAAAGGACGTCAGCTATTCACAGCACGTCCAGCCGTTCTTCAATCTGCGATGCGCGACGAGCGGTTGTCACGACGACCGGACACGAGCGCACGGGCTCAGCCTCACCTCGTACTTCGCCTTGACCGAACGGCCCGGCATTGTCATTCCGGGCAACAGCGATGCCAGCCTTCTCGTCCAACGCATCGACGGGCGTCTGCCGCACCCACCGGAAATACCCATCCTTGTCAACGACAATCAACGGAAGGGGATTCGGACCTGGGTCGACGAGGGAGCAAAGAACAACTGATTGCCTCTGCGCTCGTATGATGGAATTCCCCCTACTTCCCCGCAGTGCCCACGCGGATATCACGAGACTCGCGCGGAAAAAGTACCGGCTGGCGGAAAAGAAAGTGGTCCTGGAGGGCGCACGGCTCATCGCCGACGTGATCGACGAAGCGCCCGGAGCCATCGCACTCTGCGTGGTCGATGCGTCGAAAATCGATCGTTACGCAGATATTCTCGCCCGGATGCAGTCGAACGGCGTCGATGTCTTCGCGACGTCGGAACGGGTGATGTCTCGATTGGGGGGAACGGTCTCCCCGCAAGGGATTCTCGCCGTGGCATCCTTTTCCACGCTTGCCCCCTCCGATGCGGCAGCCCGTGCGGCCGACGGGGGTGTTTCGGTCGGTCTCGTGGGTGTAGCCGACCCAGGCAATCTCGGGACCGTCATCCGCACGTGCGATTGGTTCGGCGTGTCCGCGCTGTTCCTTACCGGCGGGTGTGTCGAGCCGACGAACCCGAAAGTCGTTCGTTCCACGATGGGTTCGCTATTCCGCGTGCCGCTTGCGGCCGCAAGCTCCCCGCAGGAAATCTTATCGGCGGTCCGTACCCGAGGCCTGACGATCGTTGCGGCCGTGGGGAGCGGGGGTAGCCCACCCGGCGAGATCGGATGGGAAAAACCTCTGCTGGTTTTCCTCGGGAGCGAGGCCCATGGGCTTCCCGGTGAAATCCTTTCCGCGGCGGACATCACCGTAACCATACCGGGCCGTGGCGGTGCGGAATCCCTCAATGTCGCAGTCGCACACGGAATTCTCCTGTATCACCTCTCTACGCTCCCATGGAAACGGCGTTCCCCCTCGCCATTCGACCATCCGTGAGCGTGCGCTCGTTGTTCCTGCGCTTCACGGCCTGCGCGGTTCTCTCCGCCGCAGCGCAATATCTCTGGCTGTACCGGGATGCCGCGGGTTTTTTCCGGCTTTGGGGATTCCCGGTTTTACCCGCTTTTCTCGTCCCACTCCCGTTTCTGCCGTTCATTTTCAGTGTTCGGAACCTCGGTTTTCGTGGACTCCTGTGCTTATTGGGAAAGCTTGGGGATTGGCTTGTCGTCACGCTTATGCTTGCCCTCGTATTCGGCAGTGTCGTCGTTTATCACGCCCTTTCGGGGGGCGCGATAGACCCCTCCTGGGAATGGTTGACGCTCGCCATGGGGGCCGGTCTGGACATGCCGCTCGTCATTGTATGGGTATTGCCGATGCTCATCGTCCAGGACCTCTTCTGGCGCACGAGCGTATACCAGGTTATGGGTGAGGGGAAACGGGCGCAAGGCGCTTTATTGAGCGCCTTTTTCTGGACCTTGGCGAATGCATTCCTCGCCGTTCGGTTCATCGAAACCGGTGAGACGGTGGCCGACCTCGCCGCAGTATGGATGATCCCCGCATCAGGACTGTTCCTCTACCGTCTTCAACGGGATGGCGCACTCATCCTTTCCGCCTTTGCCCTCGTCTTCATCGCGACGGCGTGGATCCTTCTCTTCGGCGGCTCTATCCCGGAAATCAACCGCGTTCTTTTCGGGTGCGACGTGGAGAAAGTCACCGGCCTTTTCGAAGGGAAGCATGGGAATAAGGAAACATACAGTATCGTCGTCGCTGCGGCACTGACAGGTGGCGTCGTCCTTCAGTTCTTGAGAAAACGCCGCTGACCTTCCATCCTACCGTTTCCCTTGCGTGGGTAAAGCAACCGAGTTCCGCTGGGTTTTCTCGGGAGCCGAATGGTTTTCCTTTGCCGTGTCGGAACAATGCTGTGAACATTGGCGGATTTTACCGCGTAGTCGGGTAAGCTGAGCAAAACGATCGCTTATCCTGGCAATTTTTTCATGAGAACGCACTTCCTGCGCATCGGGCGTTGGGGGATGGTGCTTCTACACCGCCTCGTTTTATACGAATATCGCCGATTTTCAATGATTATCTCGAAAATTTAGCTTTCGGCACCAATTGGCGTGATTGTTGAAATTTCTTCGGGATGAGAGAGGAAAATCCTGGAGAAATTGGAAAATGAGAAAATGGGTCTTGTTCGGTGTGCTTTCTCTCGCGGCGATGGATTGTCTCGCACAGGTCAACGTTGAATATCCTGGAAGACCGCGCTACGCAGATGGGTTATTGGCGCTTCGACTCGGGTGCGGACCGACGAAATACCTTGGTGAATTCACCGATGAGCGCGTAGGCACGCATTTCACTCTCGGGGCGGAGTATTCGATCATCCCGGAACTTTCGCTTGGGCTGCAGGCGGATTTCGGTCGAACGATGTATTTGAGACGAGAGCGCCGAACCATGGTCACTGCATACCGTTACCAGTATGACCGTGCCCCTGCAGAAGTGCGGAGCACCTGGTTCAGCACATTTACAGCCGACCTCGCCGTACATTTCTTCCCGCGCCAGTATTTCGATGCCTATTTGCTTTTGGGTGGGGGTGCAACCTTGTTCGGACCGGACGACTACGAGAAAGAGCAGGTGCGGGTGCGCCCGAAGAACGACCACCTGGCGGCATTCACCGTCCCGGTCGGTTTGGGGGCGGAATATTTTCTCACGAGGGATTTTTCCTTGAGGGCGGAATTCCGGGTGAACTTCATGTTCTCCGACGACTTCGACGGGTTCAATTCCAACGAAATCCGCAAGGCGTATCTCAAGGAATTCGAGCAACCCATCGCGGACGACATCCCAACAGAAGCGGGTGACCTGTATTCCGTTCTGTCCCTCAGTGTCGCATACCGGCTGTTCGAGAACAAGGATCTCGACGGCGACAGGCTCCTCAACATCGATGAAGAGGCGCTCGGGACAAATCCGTACGACGCGGACACGGACGGCGACGGTCTCTCCGATTACGAGGAAGTCAAGGTGTACGCCAGCTCGCCGGTGCGCAAAGACACGGACGGCGACGGTTTGAACGATTATATCGAGGTGCTGAAATACCGGACATCGCCCACACTCGTCGACACGGATGGGGACGGGCTCTCCGACGCCGAGGAAGTGAACACGTACAAAACGAACCCGTTGACCGTCGATACCGACGGTGACCGGCTCTCCGACGGCGAGGAGATCCTCGCTGCGACCAACCCGCGCGACATCGACACCGACAAGGATAATCTGAACGACTTCGCTGAGGTCTCCGTGTACAAGACGTCTCCCACGGTGCCCGATACCGACGGCGACGGGCTCGGTGATTACGAGGAGGTCATGGGTTACAGAACGGACCCGCAGCGACCGGACACGGACGGCGACGGTTTGACGGATTTCGAGGAAGTCGCGGTGATTCGAAGCAATCCGTTGCTCGCGGATTCCGACGGCGACAATCTTTCGGACGGCTTGGAAATCCGTGTCACGGGCACCAACCCCCTCAGCAGGGATACGGACGGGGACGGCGTTCCGGACGACATCGACCGATGCCCGATCCTGGCCGAGGTGTACAACGGGTCGCATGATGAGGACGGCTGTCCTGACGACCCATCCGGCGGCAAGCGTTCCATCGCTTCGGCGCGTGCCGACCATGCGATGGCCCCCTTCCCGGCACCGCAAGCGGGGATGCTCGTCCGGGTCGACACGCTCGTGATCCGCGAGGGCGGCGTCTTCACATTGTTCGGTGTGAACTTCGAGGTGGACAAGGACATCCTCCGGCCGGAATCCTTGCCGATCCTGGATGAGAATGCGCGGTACTTTTTCGAATACCCCGACATGGAGGTGGAGATCCGCGGGCACACCGATTCCGATGCCTCGGAAGAGTACAACATGGATCTTTCCCTCCGCCGGGCGAAATCGGTCAAACGCTATCTGGTTTCGAAGGGGATCGACGAGAAGCGCCTTACCGTCCGCGGCTTCGGAGAGTCTTGCCCCATCGCGTCCAATGCGACGGAATTCGGCAAGGCGCGAAACAGGCGCATCGAGTTCTTCATCGTGCGGCTCGGCGAACGAGGCACGGCGGACCGCAAGTTGATGACGGGCGAACCGCGCCTCGTGGAACCACCCGGCGAGAGAGAGGCGCCCTGAAAGCGCGGCCGAGATTCCGCGTTGCGCCCGGTCGTGTCAGGCCCGCTCTCCGGCAGGGCTTGAGGGAAGCCAGTAGAGCACACGTTTTCTGAACGACTGCTCGATCGAACGGTAGTGCGGAGCGCCTGCGTCGAGGAGCGGAGGATCGTCAGCGAAGTGGCGGTCCGTTTCCTCGATGATGCGGGGGATGTCCTCCGTGGCAAAGATGCGATGGCGGAGACGCGAGAGGCCGTCGTAGTGGCGTGCGTACCAGAGCGCGTGCTTTCGGATGCGCGGGAGAGCATACACCGGTCCGAACTCGCGCTCGATCATGCGCAGGTGTTTCATCACAATGCCGCGGAGTTCCGACGCAGGCGGAGCATGGTCGATCGGGCCGCAACGGCGGCCCAGCGCGATATCGCGGAAGATCCAAGGGGTCCCCAACGCGCCCCGCGCGACGAGCACGGCATCGCATCCCGTCGCGTCCATCATCGCGAAAGCGTCCCGCGCAGAAAAGACATCGCCGTTGCCGACGACGGGAATCGTGACGCACTCCTTCGCGGTGGCGATCCCTTCCCAGCGGGCGGGCATGTCGTACCCCGCCTCGACAATGCGGGCGTGCACGATGATGAAGGACGCCCCGGCATCTTCGATCGTCCGCATGATCGATTTGGTCGATTCCGGGTCGTCCCAATGCTTCAGCCGGACCTTGACCGATACGGGCAGGCCGGACGTCGAGACCGCCGTCCGCACGATGTTCGAGAGCAAGCGGAGATTGTCCAAGAGTCCCGCCCCCGCCCCTGCGAAGCGAAGGTTCCCGTTCGGACAGCCCGCATTGATGTTGATCGCGGCGGGTTTCAGCGGGAGCAAGCGTTCGATGGCTGTGGCCGTTTCGTCCGTGTCGACCGTGGCGAGCTGAATCGTCGTCGATCCCTCGTCGGGGTCTATGGCCGCACAGCGATATGCGAACCCGTTGTTCCGGGCGATGCCCCGTGCACTGACCATTTCCGTCATGGTGTGTGCAGCACCGAAATCTCTGCAAACCCTGCGGAAGGGAATATCGGTCGTGGCGAGCATGGGGGCGAGGATCGCTTTCCGTGCCAGGAGGCTTCCGACGGCGGGTATCATCGCTCCAAGATAGAATGGAGCCGCGAGATGAGGAAACGGTACATTTCTCGCCCGCATGCTATAGGAGCACCGCGTCGCCGGGAAATTTTCTTTTCCGCAACGTATCGTTCCCCATGGAGGTCTTTTGTCGATCCAAGCATTGACCGGAGTGGTTGTCTATCCGTTCGGGAAAGGGGGGTGGGAGAATGGCATCGTTATACGGCGGTCTTCCGATGTTTCATAAGGGGAATGAACTTCGAAAGTCCGGAACCGATGGTATGCCGTGTTTCACAGGTACGATAGAGGTTCGATCCCCTGAGAGAGGCTCCAGCATTGCTGGCGAATGTTCCTTCATCGTCCCCCGGCGGTCGCTTCCCGTATCGGTGACTGCCGGAATTCTCCATGTTTCTCGTTCGTACATTGGGGCTGGCCGATAACTGAAGGAATCGTATCATTGAACGGAGAAAGCATCATGTCTTCCATCCTTCGAGCCGTGGTCGGCGACATCACGACGCTGCACGTCGATGCCATCGTCAATGCGGCGAACCGGTCCTTGCTGGGAGGGGGCGGAGTAGATGGGGCGATCCATAGGGCTGCCGGGCCGGGCCTTCTCGAGGAGTGCAGGAAACTCGGCGGTTGCGAGACCGGCGACGCCAAGTGGACGAGAGGCCATCGCCTTCCCGCGAAATTCGTCATTCACACCGTCGGGCCGGTCTGGCGCGGAGGCACACAGGGCGAAGCGGATCTCCTCGCATCCTGCTACCGGTGCTGTGTCGAGATCGCCTCGGAACTCGGTGCGCGGAGTATCGCCTTCCCCTGCATCAGTACCGGCGCGTACGGTTACCCGCGGGAAGAGGCGGCTTCCATTGCGGTCTCCACGGTGTGCGATACCATCCTCAGGTACCCGGCGGTCCGGGAGGTGATCTTCTGCTGTTTCTCTGAGAAAGATCTCGAGATTTACCAAACTCTGCTCAACGCGGACAGCGAACGCTGATTCGATTTTCCACCGACACAGACCACCTCGCGTCTCGCTCGCGGGTGATCCTCGACCTGCTCCCATGTTCGAAGCGTACGCGAATAGCAGCCCCTCTTTCCGGCGACGAAGAATATCAGTCCACCTCCAGTTCTCTTTCTTCTCGGGATGTGCATCGCCCAATGAGAGAGCGACTGATTCGCCAGTGTTGAACAAGTACTTCTCGATGGGAGTAGGAAGGAAACCCGTGAGGGAACGTAGAATTCCCCCGTCTTCGCTCGTGTACGTCGATGCGTCCATCTTTTCTTCGAGCCCACTGCAGTCGACAAGCGAGCGCCGGTCGAGGATCCCGTCGTTCGAATGCCCGATGGCCGTTCCCCGTGGTAAACCCTCTCCTGTACGGGTGTCGCACGCTCATGTCTTTGGTGGACGGTCGTCGAATCGCGGCGGTAAAATGTGATCGGTCGTCGAGGGGAACGGGCGCGTTCGTTATCCGCTACCCGCACGGGAATGAATCCATCGAGAGGGAGAGCGGTCTTCGGTGACAGGTGGAGAGCTTGCCCGCAGATAAACGGTTCACTTTTCAGGGATCATGGTACCGATGATTCTCGGGAACCGTCTCGCAACAGGTGCCGTCCTTGCCTTTCGCTTGAGAAAGGCTCGATGACGATCGATAAAAGAGGACCTTCCTTCCGATCGGTTGTATCGATTCTCTGAATGTGCCTTGTTCTTCGGGTGGTCTTGGAGTATCCAGGCGGTAAGCGTTCGAACCCGTTGCCCTCTGCCCTCTCCGCTTGGCATGTCGGGGGAATCGTTCCCTCGATTCGCTTATCTCGGGTTCCATGAGCACCGTCATGATCACGGAACGATCGCGTCTTCGGGAATGAGGACTGTCGAATGTATCTTGTCACTGCATATCATGGATGTGGTGAGGTATGGCCTTGCGTCGGTCGTTCTCGTATGGAAAGATTTCAGAAGCGAGGATGGGAATGAGAAGCATCCCGAAAAGTTTTCAAAGCGTTGCCGTCGTTTTCTTCACCTCGTCTCTCGTGGCGGGGTACATGCGGGCGCAGGAGACGGCGGATCGTTTCGATCCTATCGTTTTTCTCGCCACGGTGAAACTCGCTCAGCAGTACGCGGATGGTGTCTTCATTCTCCCGCCCCATACGTCGCGGTTCTACACGGATACCCTGCATCTCTACAGCCAGGTCGTCGGTTTCACGATGGTTACGCGGGATTCGAATCCCGCCGGCTGGGTCGTTGCGATGGACTTCGATGCGGACAATTTCGGGGCTCTTCGTCTGGCGGCGTTCCGAGCGGTTAAACGCATCCCCTCGGCGGATACGGTCTCGTATCCCCGGCTCGTTCGGTGGACGGAGAGTATGCTTCACGAGAGGCTTCGTGACCGGCAGGATGTGACCGATACCTGCGTTCGATGGACATGGATTCAGCGATACGGTTACAGGCTCGAAATACGGCGTCGGGCCGTCACCGGCGGAGAGGTCCTTCTCGAAGCGAACCTCGTCCCTGTGCAGATGTGATGCAGCGGCCGTCCGCTCGCCTTTGCAGCGGGATGCATGGACGGAACGCTGCGCAGGCAGGCTGGGGAGGTGTTCCGTCGGGTGTCGGTCGGATCCGGGAAACGGTCCTGCCGCTCGATCAGCGTTGGATGTAGAGCAGGAGGATGGAGAGATCGGAACTCGTCACGCCGGGGATACGCGAAGCCTGCCCGATCGAATGCGGGCGTACCCGCTCCAGTTTCATCCGCCCCTCCGTCGAGAGGGAATGAATGCGCCCATAATCCAGACTGTCCGGAATGGCGAGGTTCTCCGCGGCTTCGAATTTACGGACCTCTTCTCTCTGATGGGCGATATACCCGGCGTATTTCGTTTCGATATCGATCTGCTCGGTGATGCGCGGGTCGTTCAAGGCAGCGAGGATGAGAGGGTCATCCCTCAGTCCTTCCAGCCGGAAGAGCGCAGCCGACGAGACGCCGTTCCTCCGCAGGATCTTCCCGACGAATTCGTTCTGCGCGATGGGTGCGGAACCGACAGAGTAGAGGTAGGGGTTCACCACGTCGGGGGGGAGAGTAACCCGCTCGATGTTCTCGAGCAAGGCGGTGATAACTCGTTCCCGTTTCCGCAGTTCCTCGTACACCTCGTCGGGGATCAGCCCCAGCGAGTGACCATACGGCATCAAACGACGGTCGGCATTGTCCTGGCGGAGGAGAAGCCGGTATTCGGCTCGCGAGGTGAACATCCGGTACGGTTCGTCCGTTCCCTTGTGCACGAGATCGTCGATGAGGACCCCGATGTACGCCTCTGAACGGTGAAGGATGAAGGGCGGTTCACCACGGATTTTCCTCGCGGCATTGATGCCGGCCATGAGTCCCTGCGCGGCCGCTTCCTCGTATCCGGAGGTGCCGTTGATTTGTCCGGCATGGTAGAGGCCGCGGATGCGTTTCGTCTCCAAGGTGAGCCCGAGCTGGTGAGGGGGCACGAAATCGTACTCGACTGCATAACCGGGACGAAGCATTTCCACATCGTGCAGACCCGGGACAGTGCGAAGGGCGCGGAGCTGGACGTCGGCAGGCAGGCTCGTCGAGAACCCGTTGACGTAAATGATCTCCGAGTCTCGCCCTTCCGGTTCGAGGAACAGATGGTGGCTGGTCTTATCGGCGAAGCGGACGATCTTGTCCTCAATGCTGGGGCAGTACCTCGGGCCGACGCCTCGAATCCGCCCCGTGAACAGCGGGCTCTCATCGAAGCCTTCCCGCATGACTGCATGGGTTCGCTCGTTCGTGTGCGTGATCCAGCACGGCACTTGTTCGATACGAGGCGGAGGGGACTGGAACGAGAAAGGCCGGGGGTCTTCGTCGCCCGGTGCGAGGATCGTGCGGGAGAAGTCGATGCTCCCCTTTGCGATGCGCGGCGGCGTCCCCGTTTTCAGCCTCCCGATCTCGAAACCCAGCACGGACAGGCTTTCGCTGAGGCCCTTCGAGGCGGGTTCGTCGTAACGGCCACCCTCGCGGGGCTCGAGGCCGGTGTACATGACGGCGTTGAGGAATGTCCCGGGGCAGAGAACGGCCGCACGGCATGCGAAGGCACGTCCGTCTTCTAAGATGACCCCCTCGAGCTTCCCGTTCTCCACGTGGACACCGCAGACAGAACCTTCGATCAAGTCGAGGGAAGGTTGGGAGAGGAGGACACGACGAGCCGCCTCGGTGTACAACTTGCGGTCGTTCTGCGAACGGGGTGACCAGACGGCTGGGCCTTTCGATCGGTTCAGCATCTTGTACTGGATGGCGGATGCGTCGGCAAGTTTTGCCATTTCCCCCCCCAGGGCGTCGATTTCGCGAACGAGGTGCCCCTTCGCAGTTCCCCCGATCGAGGGGTTGCAGGACATGCGCCCCACGCTCTCGATCGAAAACGTGACGAGAGCGGTGGCACATTCCATTCGTGCAGCGGCGAGGGCCGCTTCTATGCCCGCATGACCGCCGCCGGCGACGATGATATCATATCGAGTCCGCATGACGGCTGTTCTCATGGGTGCTGATACAACCACGCGGCTTGTCGGGCGGTATCCGGCGTCGTTCGAGGAGAGGTTCCCCGAAAAGGGAATCGAGAAGGGACGTTGAAGAGATCCCGTGCGTGCCCTGTTCGGGGTCGCATCGTCGCGTCCGGTCGACGCTCGTGGTCGATCGGCCGAAAGCGCCCCGAGACACTGCAACCCCCTTTTGTGCAAAGGGTGGTCGATACTTTCCCCGCGTGAACAAGGTCGTGTTCGCTCCGTGCGTGTACGCCGTGCGGGGACAGGGCAGTCCCCGCCGCCGCCTGTTCATTCGAGTGTCCACACCCGGTCATCCTCCGGGATGACGACGTTCTCGATACCGTTTTCCGTGGTCAGTGTCGCACGCAATTTGTCGAGCTGGTCGGGGTCCCCGTGGACGAGAAACACCTGCCGGAGACGCTCCCGGTCAAGCCGCGAGATGTGTTGCACCAGCTCGTTCCTGTCCGCGTGCGCGCTCAAGCTGTTCAAGACTTCGATTTCGGCTCGGACCTTGTAGTCTTCCCCGAAGATTTTTACGACGGGTTCCTTCTCGACGAGTTTGCGCCCCAGCGTATGCGGTGCGTTGAAACCCGTGATGAGGATGGTGTTTCTCGGATTCTCGATGGAATTCGCCAGGTGGTGGAGGATACGACCCGCCTCGCACATGCCCGATGCCGAGATGATGAGCATCGGCTCCCGCGCGTCGTTCAACGCCTTCGAATCTTCGACCGACGAGATGTAACGGAGTTTTCCGAAGCCGAAGGGGTCGTTGCGGGTCATGATCGCATCGCTCACATCGGGGTCCATGCATTCCGGGTGTATGCGGTAGACCTCGGTTGCGTTCACGCTCAGGGGACTGTCGACGTACAAGGGAATGTCGGGCAATCGGCCTTCTTTCTGGAGCATGTGGAGATCGTAGACGAGTTCCTGTGTCCTTCCGACGGAGAAGGCAGGAACGATCACCTTGCCGCTGCGGGCAGCGGTCCGCTTGATGATGTCCTCGAGGCGGTCCAGTGTCGACATGGGATCGAGGTGGGTGCGTCCCCCATAGGTACCTTCCGAGATGAGAATGTCCACGGCGCCGATGTCGTCCGGGTCGCGGATGATCGGGCGGTTGGGTCTGCCGAGATCGCCGGTGAACGCGAGCCGCAGGGAGGAACCGTTCCGTGCGATGTCGAGGACGATCTGGGCGGACCCCAGGATGTGGCCTGCGTCGAAAAACGTGGCGTGCACACCGGGAGCGACGAGGACTCGCCTGCGGTACCCGACCGTTTGAAATTGCTCGATCGTGGGGAGGACGTCGGCAGGGCGGTACAACGATTCGACGGGGGGCAGCCCTTGCTTCGCGTTTTTCTTCGTAACGAACTCGGCGTCCTTTTCCTGGATATGCGCGCTGTCGAGCAGCATGATGTTCGCGAGGTCGCGTGTCGCATGGGTCGAGAAGATCGTCCCCGCAAAACCGAGGCGGACGAGCATCGGGAGCTTGCCGCTGTGGTCGATGTGCGCATGGGAGAGGAGGACGGCGTCGATGCCGGCGGGGTCGAAGGGGAAGGTGCTG
Organism: Bacteroidota bacterium; assembly: GCA_029907355.1. Classification (GTDB taxonomy): domain Bacteria; phylum Bacteroidota; class Ignavibacteria; order SZUA-365; family SZUA-365; genus JARYLZ01. The sequence goes on from JARYLZ010000071.1 coordinate 12,288, forward strand.
TTCCGTTCCATCGATTCGGCGCGTCTGCCCTGGAAAAGGCCGCAATCGAGGAGGAGCGAAGTCCCGTCGATTTCGAGGAGATGGCAGGAACCGGTAACCGTCTGAACGGCGCCGTGAAATCTGATAGTCAGCATGAATGATTCCTCGTGTACGTTCTTCTCTGTCGTGGAAACATACGAAAATGGGGCGAATCGGCATGGGGCGATGCACGGCTGGTGAGGTGGGAGAGGCAGCGGTCGGCACTCTGCAAGGCTTCCCAAGGTGTCACCCCTGTTTCACCCTTGTAAACATTGACTGAAAACGTGCTCGCGTGATAAAATCCTATTGCCTTTTGGAAAAAATTCACCTATGTTTCGAGCGGCGCAACCGCCGATTGTTTCATCCCGTCACACAACAAGGAGGACAGACATGGCGAAGGAAGTCAAGCCGATGACGAAGAAGCAGATCGTCGACCATCTCGCGGCGAAGCTGGGCCAGCCGAAGAAGGTCGCCGAGCAGTTCATCACCGAGTACACGAACCTGGCTTACAAGGAGGCGAAGAAGTCCTTCACGATACCGGGACTCGGCAAGCTCGTCATCGTCAACCGCAAAGCTCGGACCGGCCGCAATCCTCTTACCGGCGAGACCATCAAGATCCCGGCCAAGCGTACTCTCAAGTTCCGTATCGCGAAGCAGGCCAAGGACGCGGTTCTCGGCAAGAAATGAGCGGCTCCTACGCGCGTGTGGAAGGTGTTTCGGATAGAAACACCTTTTTTTGTTTGAAAGGAACCCCGCTCGCTGAGGCAGCGTAGTTGTTCCGGACCATCCGGCTCGCAAGCGACCGATGGGCTTCCGCGGCGATTCCACGGGAAGGAAGCTGCGGAGGAGGGAACCGTAACGGTGCGGTTGGGGGGGCAGGATCAATTCTGTTGCAGGGAAAAGGATTTTCAGATAGAATAACTACTTTTTTCCGGAGAGAAACACTACGGCCGAACGGGATGGGAGCCGGTTTCCGGGCTTCGTGTGGGGACACGACCGTTCCTTTCCCCATGGAAATGGGATCAGCCAGGAACGGCCACCAGATACGCTGAGATCAGGGAAGCGAAATCCGTCGATGGCGGTAAGCGGTGCGGATGGAGGACAGCATTGTCTTTTTCTCCATGCCACTGTTTACCCCTGTGAGATCTCGTACCCTTTCCGCAACACATCGCGGGAGGGTGTTTCCCGTACGGCATGGTGACATGGAGGTGGTCTCGGGAACGACCGGGAACACGGTGCGGCGCTTTACCGTATAACGGCGGGAGTCGCACGATGTTTTCGAATGTATTCAGTGCCACGACATTCGGTATCCATGCGACGATCGTCTCTGTCGAGACGCATCTCGAGAATCAGCTGCCCGCTTTCGTCGTCGTTGGGCTTCCGGACAATGCCGTGCGCGAGAGCAGGGAGCGCGTCATGGCAGCGATCAAAAATTCGGGTTGCCTTTTCCCTCTGAAAAAGGTGATCGTCAACCTTGCGCCCGCCGATATCAGGAAGGAAGGCTCGGCGTTTGACTTGCCCCTCGCCGTGGGGATTCTCCACGCGACGGGTGTGTTCGGCGATGCGAAGTTCGAGGATACGCTCTTTCTCGGTGAACTCGCCCTCGATGGCCAGCTTCGCCCCGTTCACGGCGTGCTCTCGATCGCCATCGAAGCGAAACAAGCGGGGTTCCGGCGCCTCGTCCTCCCGAAAGAGAATGCGAGCGAGGCGGCAATGGTCCACGGCGTGGAAGTCTTCCCCTGCGGCACGCTCAGGGAAACGGTGGACTTCCTCAACGGTTCGCTCCCGGGCTTCATGCCCTTTACGGTGGATGTCGACGAGGTGTTCCGCAGTTTTCATACCCGCGGGACGCTCGATTTCTCGGATGTGAAAGGGCAGGAACACGTCAAACGCGCTCTCGAGATCGCGGCGGCAGGCGGGCACAACATCCTCCTCATCGGCCCGCCGGGTTCGGGCAAGACTATGCTGGCGAAACGCATTCCGACCATTCTCCCTCCCATGACGTTCGAGGAAGCGCTTGAGACGACGCGGATCCACTCCGTGGCGGGCATTCTCCAGCCCGGCACGCCGATCGTCACGCGGAGGCCGTTCCGTGCGCCGCATCACACCATCAGCGACGCGGCACTGGTCGGGGGCGGGGTCGGCTGCGCCCGCCCCGGCGAGATCAGCCTCTCCCACAACGGCGTGCTGTTCCTCGACGAACTCCCAGAGTTCGCGCGGAACGTCCTGGAAGTTCTTCGGCAACCGCTCGAGGACGGGATGGTCACGATCGCACGCTCCAAGATGTCGATCGAATACCCCGCCAATTTCATGCTCGTCGCTGCGATGAATCCCTGCCCGTGCGGCAATCGAGGGAGCCGGGCTCTCGCGTGTACGTGCACGCCCCAGCAGATCCAGCGCTACATGGCCCGACTCTCCGGTCCTCTTCTCGACCGGATCGATATCCACGTCGAATGCCCCCAGGTGAGGTACCAGGAACTGATCGGCGCGCGGACGGGGGAGCGGTCGGAAACGATCCGCTCCCGTGTCGTGGAAGCTCGCCGCCGGCAGACCGCTCGATTCACAGGCCGAGTCGGCGTCCATTGCAACGCCGATATGGAAAACCGCGATATTCGAACCTTCTGCCCCGTCGACGGTGAGGGCATGTCCCTCCTCAAGACGGCTGTTTCCCGGCTGGGCTTGAGCGCCCGGGCGCACGATCGCGTCCTGAAGGTCGCGCGCACCATTGCCGATCTTGCGGCGAGCGATGCGATTCGCCCTGAACATCTCGCGGAAGCGATCCAGTATCGCAGCCTCGACCGTCAGGGAGAGTGAAATGAGCCTGCAGTTTCCCCCATGCTCTCCACTCGTGTCGTCCGGGCGTAGGTACGGCTGTCCCGACGACGGCAAGCCGAAATCGCGGGACATGAACATGTTCTCGCGACAGGCGGGAGCGGGGAGGAGAGATGTTCCCACGCGCGTGCAGGCTCATGATCGATACGGTTACCCGATACTGGGATTGCCGGGACGAACGGAAGAATCGCCGCCGCTTCTGCAGGCGTGCGATTTCAGCGGCTTGCACGACGGGCGGCATGCCTTTCGCGCGCGAGAAGGAGGAGAAAACGCGGTATTCCGAGCAGGTAACGCTTCCAGAGACGAGCGGGCTCCAGGCAGAGGCGGTGCAACCATTCCAAACCCGCAGCGCGCATCCAGTGCGGCGCCCGACGCCTGCGACCGGAGAGGAATTCCAATCCTGCCCCTGCCGCGACGATGACGGGGACGCCGA
>JARYLZ010000072.1 GCA_029907355.1 Bacteroidota bacterium
CTATTCGACCCGCAGCCTGGAATCTTCGGTCACCACACCCGTCTTGATCCTCGTGAGCTATCACGACGGCTTCTTCAACCCCGCCGCCGCCTTGCGCCAGGTCGAGGGCCTCCCCCCCGCGACTCCACGGCGCCTCGTCCTCTACCCCGGCGGCCATTCGCTTCCTTCCGATGAATCCATTCGACTCGTTTGTTCCATCCTCCAGGAACAGTGGCTCGAGTATTGGTTAAAGGACAAGACGGTCTACGCGCCGGTTGCCTCGCTGGACAGCGCCATCGTCCTGTTCGACGGTGCGACGAAACATCCGCGCGTTTTCGCGTTGAGGGACAGTGCATTCTGGCTTGCGCCGCCGCAGGCTCTCCCTCCCGGCTTGGACGCCGGGACATGGTATTTCGACGGTGATGTCCTGTCCGAGAATCCGCCAATGACCTCGGGACAGCGCGTGATCAATTACATCAACCTCATCGGTTCGACGCCTGTTTCCTGGCGATCCGCTCCCTTTCGTGAAGCAGTGACACTGGCCTGCCTCCCTCCGCAGGCGGTGTTGCACTGCGATGGGACCGGAACGATGTACCAAATGGAGTTACAGCTCTGGGATTATGACCCTGCCACTGGACAATCGGCCCCGATCTCACGCGGTCATTTCCAGGTGGCCGATAATCGACCCGGAGCTGAGACGCTCGCGTTCGAAATGACTCCCAGCCTTTATACCATCGCCGTAGGACACCAGCTCGAAGCGCGTCTTCACGCAGGCATCCCGCTCATTCCCAATCTCCAGAACTCGTTCGGGAATTTCGTGGTCGGTCCTCCCGTTGCCTCATCCAATACGTTGTTCTGGAACACGCAACAACCTTCGCATTTCACCATCGTGATCTTGAAAGAATCGGCGTCTCCCGTCGAGCCCCTCGGAAGAGGGGAAACCATGACGCTCGGTGCGCCTTGGCCTAATCCCGCCGGCACAGTATACGGGACAACGGCAACGAGTGTCCGCTTCGCCTACCTCAAGGGGGACGGTCCGGCACGCCTGGAAGTGTTCGATGTTCTCGGCCGTTCCATGGGCACGCCTCGTGAACTCCCGGAAGCCGTTCGTAGCGGTAGCGTCACCTTGGATATATCCGGCTATGCGCCTGGTATCTATCACGCCGTTCTTACCGGTCCACGGCAAAGTGCGCTTCGTTCTTTCACCGTGATCCGCTGACGATCCCGCCGAGAGGAAGCGGAACCCGCGCTCGGAGAGACACGGCGTATTCCCCCGGATGAGGTGGTAGTACCTCCATCCCGAGATCAACTTCGACCGTATCACCGTCGGTCCCCTGTGAAACGAGGGATCCGACCGCCCAGCCCAGAAAAGCACCCGCAAATGTATCGGACGTCCAGTGACTGTCCGAGCCGACGCGCTGCACGGCAGTGAAAAGGGCAAGCGCGTACAATGCGGTGGTTACAAACGGGTGCCCGATTCGGCGGGCGAGCACGGACGTGACGGTAAATGCGACTGCGGAATGGCCGGAGGGAAATGCCGTATGCCCGGCATCGAAACGAAAAGGGCGGAACATCCGCGCTCCCTCTCCCCGCGCGGGCCTGCTCCGGCCGGTAAGAGATTTCAGGACACTCGTGAGAATCCCTGTGTAAAGGAGAGCGGTGAGTGCCTCCCTCCCGGTCTCCCGCAGCAGGCGGTCGCCCGTGACGAGGCCGGTCCCATACAACGCGCACCCGATGCCTGCGCCGGTCCAGACGCTCCCGTACGCCTCACCCATGACGAGCGGCGCCGTCCTCGTGTTCCGGACATTTCTCCTTGCCGCGTCGCGGAGAGATTCGTCCGCCGCATACGCGATAAGACATACACCAAACGCCGACCCTGCGATATTGAGCCGTTTCCCTCCACGAAAAACTTCGCACGGGTTCAAGCGTTCGGCATCATATACGGATCTCTCGAGGTCGCCGAGGAGAGTCTCCCGGAAACCGGCCGAGTCGACCGACAATTGTCTCTTCGTAACACGCCAGAAGATTTCCTCGGAAAAGTGAGTTTGACTGTAAAGGGTGGAAATAAAGGTAATGAAGAGAAGAGCCGTCAGCGTGAAAGCGCGAGAGCGGATACCGGCCGGCATGACGGAAGAGGAAAACACGGAAGCAATGTCGCGAAAAAATTATCTCTGCAGAAAAAGAGCATACTGTCCCCGAAAAAAAAAGCCCCCGTGAAGGGGGCACACTTTCGAAACGCGGCGTGTACCGCAATGAAGCGTCCGATCAGCTGATCGTGATCTGCTTCGGTTTGACTTCCTCGGCTTTCGGGACAGTCACCGTCAGCACGCCGTCCTTGTATGTCGCAGAAATCTTCTCTGCATTCACCGCAGACGGGAACGTGAAGGACCGGTAGAACTTCCCGTAAACACGTTCGATGCGATGGCAGGTCACATCCTTCTTCTCCGTCGCCTCCTTGCGCTCGCCGCTGACGGTAAGCGTGTTGTCCGCGAAGCTCATCTTCACATCCTTCTTATCGATGCCCGGCAGATCGAAATGGAGGATGTACTGATCGTTGTCCTCCGAGATGTCGACCACGGGCATCCACACCGCGGAATCGTAATCCTCATCGCGGCGGGAACGAGGGGTGACGAAGTTGAAAAGACGGTCCATCTCGCGTTGGAGATTCAGCATTTCATTCAGCGGGTTCCAGCGAGTCAGCATCATCGTCTCATCCCTCCTTTCATCTCATTTGTGGAATAGTTGGTGATTCGCATTTTCACCTATGTTCCTTTCATATCTTGTGCCAAGAAGAAAAAGCCCGATTTTCTTATGTATTAACAATAAGATAAGTCAAAAGTTCAGCGCATCTGATTTTTTATCATGCGCGAAATAGAACAATTTGTCACCTGTATGACATTATTGCATATGCGTCGAGATAAATAACGTAAAATATTTTGGTATATTAGTTGCAACTACTCCTTTCGGCAATTTGAATGGAAATTGCTCACCATGCAGCAGAAGAATTACTATAAAATTCTTGGAGTGAATGAAAACGCCGGTGAAGCGGAGATCAAGGCCGCGTATCGTTCTCTCGCGAAGAAGTATCACCCCGATAAGAACCCCGGGAAAAAGGACGCGGAAGCGAGATTCAAGGAGATCAACGAGGCATATGAGGTCCTCAGTGATCCGGAAAAACGAAAACGCTACGATGAGCTTCGTCGTTACTCCGCCATGGGCGCAGGCCATGAAGGGATGTCGTACGAGGAATTCATCCGACGTTTCGGGGGCCACTGGAGAACCGAGGGAGGCGATCGCGAGGAGTTCACTTGGGGTTTCGGCGCTTCAAGTCTGGACGACCTGTTTTCCATGCTTTTCGGCAGTGCAACGGCGCGCAGCCGGACATCGCAACGCCCCCGCGCGCAACGGTACGAGTTTCGCTTTGCGAACGAACAACCGGAGGAAAGCGGGGAGCCCGTCCCGACCGCTGACCCTTTCTTCAAGCGTAAAGGGCTGGATGCGTACGTGGACATCGAAATCAACATCGCGCAGGCCATGCTGGGATCGAAAATTCGTGTCCGGACGCCGTCCGGAAAGTGTGTCGTCGTAAAAATCCCTGCAGGGACGCAACCGAACGCTGTCCTGCGTGTTCGGGGCATGGGCTATCGAGAGCACGGGAGAACGGGAGATCTCTACATCAGGACCCACTTGGAATTGCCGCAGAAGCTGACGGATGAGCAAGCGGAATACATCCGGAAACTCGCCTCATCCCTGGGCTTGAAGTATTGATAATCCCAAGCGGCAGGGGCTGAACTACCGCAGATACCGACCGAACGAGAAACGGAGAGACATTCGGAAAACGATATCGGGAAACCCGACCATGACATTCGACAGATTCACCGTCAAAGCGCAAGAAGCGATCATCGCGGCGCAGAACCACGCCGTGACGAGGAGCCACCAGCAAATCGAACCGGAGCACCTGCTCCTCGCATTATTGCAGGACCCGGATGGGATTCCGGCCGCCCTGCTGAAAAAAGCGGGGGGAAACATCCCGGCCGCCGTCCGGCGCCTCGAAGAAACCCTGTCTTCATTCCCCGCCGTATACGGTGCGGACAGGGGGAAAGCTCACCTCTCGCCTAAAACGGACCAGGTCATCCGAAATGCCGAACAGGAGATGAAAGCGTTCCACGACGAGTTCATCAGCACGGAACACCTCCTGCTCGGCATCGTGGGCACGTCGGATACGCGGGCCTCGCGGATCCTCGCCGAACAGGGGCTTACGCGCGATGCCGCGTTGCAAGCGCTCCGGAGCATCCGCGGGTCGCAAAGCGTAACGGACCAGACGCCGGAGGAAAAATACCGTGCCCTTCAGCGGTTTGGGCGCGATCTGACGGACGCGGCACGGCGCGGCAAGCTCGACCCCGTCATCGGACGAGATGAGGAAATCCGCCGCTGCATTCAGGTTCTTTCGAGGCGAACGAAGAACAACCCTGTTCTCGTGGGTGACCCGGGCGTGGGGAAAACCGCCCTCGTCGAAGGTATCGCCGCACGTATCGCGACAGGCGACGTGCCGGAAGGATTGAAAGATAAAACCGTCTACCAGCTCGATCTCGGAGCTCTCATCGCGGGGGCGAAATTCCGCGGCGAGTTCGAAGAGCGCCTGAAGGCGGTACTCAAAGAGATCACCGAGTCGGAAGGGCGTATCATCCTCTTCGTCGATGAACTCCACACCATCGTGGGGGCGGGGGCTGCGGAGGGTGCTATCGACGCGGGGAACATGCTCAAGCCTCTGCTCGCACGTGGAGAGCTCCGCATGATCGGTGCCACGACGGTGGATGAGTACCGCAAGCATATCGAGAAGGACAAGGCGCTTGAACGGCGCTTCCAGCCCGTCCTCGTCGAAGAACCCTCGGTGGAGGATACCATCTCCATTCTCCGCGGGCTGAAGGAGAAATACGAACTCCATCACGGCGTCCGTATCGCCGACGGCGCCCTCGTGGCTGCCGCCGTGCTCTCGCACCGGTACATCTCCGACCGCTTCCTCCCCGATAAAGCGATCGACCTCGTCGACGAAGCCGCGGCGAAACTTCGCACAGAAATCGACTCCATGCCCGAGGAGATGGATGAAATCGACAGACGCATCAAACAGCTCGAAATCGAGGCCGTCGCTCTCAAGAAAGAGGATGACAGTGCATCCCAAGAACGCCTCTCGAAGATCACGGCGGAACTGGCCGATCAGAAGGAACGGTACGTCGCATTGAAGAGCCGCTGGGAGCAGGAGAAAGCCGCTATCCACGAAATTCGGGGGATGAAGGAAGCCATCGAGACGACGAGGTTCGAAGCCGAGAGAGCGGAGCGCACGGGCGATTACACCCGCGCTGCCGAGCTGCGCTACGGCACGCTGGTGGAGCTCGAGAAAAGACTGCGCGAAGCGAACGTGCGGCTGTCGGAACTCCACGCGGCAGGTGCACTCCTCAAGGAGGAAGTCGATGAAAATGACATTGCGGAAGTCGTCGCCCGCTGGACCGGTATCCCTGTGACGCGCATGATGGAAAGCGAGAGGGAAAAGATCCTGCGCATGCCGGACCGGCTCCGCGAGCGGGTCATCGGACAGGATGAGGCGGTGGAGGCCGTCTCCGAGGCTGTGCTCCGTTCCCGCGCCGGCCTGAGCGACCAGCGCCGCCCCATCGGCTCGTTCATCTTCCTCGGCCCGACGGGCGTCGGGAAAACCGAGCTCGCGCGTGCGCTCGCGGAATTCCTCTTCGACGACGAGAACGCCGTCATCCGTATCGACATGTCGGAGTACACCGAGCAATTCAACGTGTCGCGCCTCATCGGCGCTCCACCGGGCTACGTCGGCTACGAGGAAGGGGGCCAGCTCACCGAGGCGGTCCGACGGAAACCGTACAGTGTCGTCCTCCTCGATGAGATCGAGAAAGCCCACCCCGAAGTCTTCAATGTTCTCCTGCAGGTGCTCGACGACGGGCGACTCACGGACGGGAAAGGGCACGTGGTCAACTTCAAGAACACGATCATCATCATGACATCCAATGTTGGAGCCGACCTCATCATGGAGCGGTTCCGGCACATCACGGACGAAACAAGCGACCGGATTTACCAGGAAACGAGGAAGGACGTCCTCGCGCTCCTGCAGAAAATCGTCCGGCCGGAGTTCCTGAACCGTATCGACGAGATCCTCGTGTTCCGGCCCCTCTCGAAAGGTCACCTGCACCGGATCGTGGAGATCCAATTCGAACGGATTGTCCGCTCCGCCCTCCGGAACCAGCAGATCGAGGCAGCCCTCACAGCGGCAGCCAAAGATTACCTCGCGGAAAAAGGGTACGATCCCGTCTTCGGCGCCCGGCCATTGAAACGGCTCATGACGCGCGAGGTCGTCAACGAACTCGCTCTCCGCATCGTCCGCGGCGAACTCCGTGCGGGTTCGCTCGTCAAGATCGATGCGACGGGCGAAGGTCTCGTGTTCATTGCAGAACACCAGCCGACCTGTCCTCCCGTGGACGAGGAGAAGGTCATCGAGCCCGAAATCGTCGGGTGAATCCCGTATCCCACACACCCGGCTCAGGGGGGCACCCTTCATTCTTACCGCTTGCCGGTTTGGAGTTTCGCTCACGCGAATGGGGTGACAAGGGATAAAGCCGGCGTGAGCGGACGGCCTCGCATGAAGGGAAGGGAAACGCCTTTTGTTCCGGACGGCTCACCGACGTAGCTTCCCTTTCAAACCGCCGTACCCGTCCGGTTCTCCCGCATGCCTCCATCGCGACAACGATTGGTCCTGATCGCCAAGACCGCCACGACGGTTCTCATCATCGGCGTGTCTGCATATTTTTTCGTGCGAAACGTCGATTTCGGCGAGTTGAAAGAGAGTTTCCGTTCCGCCGATTACGTCGTCGCTCTCTCCATCATCCCGTTGATTCTCCTCTCGCATTACGTGCGGGCGCACCGTTGGAAAGTCATGCTCGCATATATCCACCCCGGAGTGGGGACATGGAATCTCTTCGTCGGTGTGATGCTCGGCTATTTCATGAACAACATCATCCCCCGTAGCGGGGAACTCGTGCGCCCATACGTGACGGCGGACCGCGAACGGGCGGCAGGCGCAACGTTCAGTAGCTTATTCGGGACCATCGTCATCGAGCGCTTCATCGACACCGTCGCCCTTCTCGCCGTCATTGCGATCGTTCTCGTGTTCGATACCGCCCTCTTTTCCGGTATCGCCGGGTTCGAGGATGCCGTCCGCGGTCTGCTCTACCCCATGATCATTCTCGGTGTGTTGTTCCTGTTCGTCGCACCCAGTGCGCTCGGGCACCGCATCGCCGACCTGTTCACGCGTCCATTCCCCGAGCGGTTCCGGGAGCGGGTCATGGACATCTTCACCAAACTTCAAACCGGTTTCCGAGCGATACGGACACTGCGTCAGGCGACGATCGTCATCGCGGATACGATCGTCATCAATTTTCTCTACATGGTCCCTCTCTACGTGATGTTCTTCGCGGTTCGGAGCGGTCCGACATTGCACCCGACACTTTTCCATGCCGTGGAGGTCTACGCGATCACGGCCCTCGCGTACGCCGTCGCCCCGACACCCGGCGCCTTCGGCGTTTTCCACATCACGGCACGCGTCGCGACCATGCGACTCCTGCATTTCAGCGAAGCGGATGCCGTCGCCTATGCGACGATCATGCATTTCATCAATTACACGACCGTCATGATCGTCGGCGCCGTCTTCATCTTCCTCTTCAATCTCTCCACGAAATCCCTGCTCGGGAAAAACCGCAGCACGAGCGAATGACACGGGGCGTCTTTTCACCCGCTTGAGGGACTCCCCGCATTTCGCAGGGGAAAGACATCAGGCTTACGCAGATATATTCCCCCGGAAGACGGTGCTCTGCGCGACTCTCCACCGTTCGCCTATCGATTTCCTTCACGAACGTCCTCGTATCCGACGGCGACAGCTCTTCAATCAGCCGGGAAGATCACGGGAAGGGGTTCTTGCCTCTTCACTTCGCCGGTCCACAGAACGCTTTGCCGTTTCTTAACCATATCCCTATCTTCAATTGATATGGAACGATCGGTCACCCGTCGGAACACACCGATGATCCCTCGGTCACTTCCCACCGTAACGTTTCTCGTCTGTTGCGCGATGTTCTCGACGACCTCCGCACAGCAATGGGAAGTCCAACCGATAAACCCTTCGAACATTCCGGGTCTCTGGGGCATCGCCATGTTCGACAGCGGGAGGGGTATTGCCGTCGGCGCCGCAGCGATCCCGAACGGGCTGAGCGGCATCATCCGCCGTTCCACCGGAAACGACACGTGGCAGAATGTACCGGTAACGGCTTTTTCGCCCTCGCTGAGCACCGGCTTTTCGTTCTGGTCCGGCACGACAGCACGGAAGAACAGCGGAACGGCGTGGGTTTGCGGTCAGAACGGAAAAGTTTACAAAACGACCGATTACGGGGTCTCGTGGGTAGAGAAGACCAACGGGATAAACGGGGCCTATTCGCTCTTCGACATCTACTTCAAATCCCATACGGAGGGGCTCGTCGTCGGCGCGTCCGGAGTCGCTTATTACACGACAAACGGCGGCGACTCGTGGACTGCCCTGAACACGGGGACCACAAACGCGTTGTATGCGGTGCATACGGGCGGCCAGACGTGGTTTGTCACCGGCGAGAACAATACGATGTTGAGGTTTGACCCTCCTTCCACGTGGACGAACATCAGCTCGTCCCTGCTCTCCGGGAACGGTACACAGATCGAAGGCCTTCAGTTCCTCAACGATCTCGAGGGGTTCTATTGCGGGTATAACCCGTCGGGGACGACGCATGTCTGGCGCACGACAAACGGTGGAGCTTCGTGGTCCGGTTTCCCCACCGAACCACCCGTCGGTACGGGGAACTACTATTGCACGTTGTTCTTTTTCAGCCGAACGGACGGCTGGGTCGCTAACGCGTTCAACGGTATCGCTCACACGTCCAATGGAGGGAACACCTGGACGACATACACGCCGCAGGGGAGCGGTACCGGAGCCATTCTGCGGCTGGATTTCATCGACCAACAGCGTGGTTGGGCGGCTGGAGGGGCGATGGGGGGAGGACCAATCCCGTTGGGCTTCGTCTTGAAATACACGGGACCTCCGCCGGCACCGGATATCTCAACGACACAGACGACCATCGATTTCGGGACCATCGCTTGTGCAAAATCCAAAGACGCGATCCTCATCATACGGAACACGGGCACACTCGCGCTTGCCGTGACATCGATCTCGTTCTCGTCGTCTCATTACACCGTCGTTTCCCCATTACTCCCGATATCGATCCCACCAGGCGATTCGGCCGTTGCGACGATCCGCTGGCAACCACCGTCGACCTTTTTCGGTACCATTGCGGACACACTCACCATCAGCAGTAACGATGCCTCGTACCCCCAATGGAAAGTCCGTATAGAGGGTTCCAGGGAACTCAGCGGGATCGTGTTCACACCGCAGAACCTCAATTTCTCCCCACTTTGCGGGAGGGTCTTCGCCGATACCAGCATCGAGGGTCAACCCACAGGAAATGTTTTCCCGACGATCCTTTCTTTCGAGCATTTCACGGGGGACACGGGGGTTGTTCTCCTCTCCCCTCAGCTCGGAAGCGTCGTGAGTGGGCCGACCCCCTTCACGTTTCGGTTCAGGACCGAAAAACTGGGGGCCCTCGGAGGGACGTATATTTTGCGCGCAGGTAATCCCTCCTGCCCGGACTCCATCTTCATCGGCTTCACCGCAAACCATCGGAAGAACACCCTCGTTGCTACACCCGCTGTTTTCGATTTCGGGGAAATATGTACGGGCACTTATCGAGATGGACTTATCACTCTGAGAAACACCGGCAACACGCCTGCTACAATCATAGCCCGCGAACTCGTTTCGGGAAAGGATGTTTTCCCCAACCTTCACCCCGGCGGTTTCGGTCCCATCGCAGCGAGCGCGACGGGGGATTACAGCGTACGCTTCGCACCTTCACCCACGGACACGGGGTGGTGTGAGACCCTCTACCGGCTGATCATCGGGCCGTGTGCGGACACGACGTACATCACCCTGCGCGGCAGAGCCGTGCGACCGGTCCTCATAACCGATCCTTCAGCCGTACTGCGCTTCGGACCCATTACGGTAGGGCAAAGCGAACAAACTCGGCTCAGGTTCACGAACAAGGGAACGGGCACGATGCGCATCACGAGCATACGGCTCAATCCCCCGAGCAATGCTCTCATGATCACCGACGAGCCCATGCTGCCCGTAAACCTCCCGGAGAAACACTCCGACAGCGTCCTCGTCCGCTTCATCCCCACCCGTATCGAGACGGTGAACACCCTCCTTTGTATCCGATGGGACGAGCCCTGCGCGGACAGCATCTGCATCCCTGTGACAGCCATCGCAGACCAGGTGCCCGGTATCGTAACGATCGATTCGATCGATTTCGGCCTGCAGGCATGCCCGCCAGTCGTCAGAGATAGTTTCGTGGTGCGCAACTCCGGTCCGGGACAGCTGAACCTGCAATCGTTTTCCATCGCAGGAGCGAATCCGACGCATTTCCGTGTCCTCCGACCCGTCCCACCATTTCTGCTCCCGGCAGGCGACTCGATCTTCGTTGTCGTCGAGTATAACTCCCCTGTTGAAGGGGTAAGCCGCGCTATCCTCACGATTTCCCACAACGACCCCAAAGCAGGCAACGCGTCTTCCATCGTACTGACCGGGAGGAGAACCGTGACGGAGTTCACCGTCGAGGGCGACAGTGCCACGGTTTTCAGAGCATGTATCAAGACGACGGTCGAGCGGATGTTTCGCATTCGAAACATCAGTACCCACCCTCTCGAAGTGAAGCGGATCGCCTCGGCGGGCGGCGCATGGAACGTTTACGGTAAGGCGACGCCGTTCATCCTTCCTCCGGATGACACCGCTTCGTTCACGGTATCTTTCCACCCGACCGTTGCGGGGTCTTCCAGGGGCTCGATCACCGTGGTTTCCGAACCGTGCACCCTCACGCACGTTCTTCAACCCGAGGGTCTCGCTTCCGCAAGCGCTCTCGTCTTCTCTCCCTCATCGGTCAATCTTGGGACCGTTACGATCGGTTCCACTGCTACGGCGGTTGTGCGGATAACGAACGCAGGGCCGGACGCCATCACGTGCACGTCGATGTTCGTCGATTCACCCGGGGGAAGGCTTTCCATCCGCTCGGCCCCAACCATGCCTCTGACGCTCCAGGGCGTCTCGTCGGAAAGCGTCACGATCGAATTCAACCCCACTGCTCCGGGGAGCATGATCGGTCGTCTCTGCGTCGTTACCTCCGCGCCCTGTCCCGACACGCTTTGCGTAAGCGTCCTCGCAGTCGTTCGGGCGGAATCCATCGCATTCGACTGCGACAGTGTGTTCCAACATCTCGACCCGTGCATACAGGAGGGCCGAAGCGACACCATCACGCTCAGGAACGATTCCCCCCGCTCCGTGACGATTTCGTCCATCGCGATCGATCCCCCTGCATGGTTCCGCATCGAGCCTGCCGTCCCGACGCCTTTCGCACTTACGAGCGGCCAGTCGCGCACCCTCGTGATCCATTCCGATCCCTTCTTTACCGGCGAGCGAACCGCTGTTCTGAGAGTGATGAGCGACGATCCGGTCGCCCCGCTCCTGGAATTACCTCTGCGTGCAGTCCGTGATTCTGCCCGGTTGACTGCCATTCCTCCAATCCTCTCGTACGGAATGCTCGCCCGCTGTTTCGCGGACACGACAAACGAAGTGTTGCTCGAGAACAGCGGCACGATCGCGGATTCCTTGTTCATGCTTCGTGCTCCGTCGCCGCCCTTCGGGACTTCCTCCACATTTCCGATGCGTATCGAACCGGCCGGGCATGTCCTGCTCCCCTTCACATTCACTCCTACGAAGCCGGGCTCATTCACCGATACCGTCATATTCCTTTCTGGTGCTTGTCGTCAAGTCATACACCTCATCCTCGAGGGGAGCCGCGACACGATCCACTACCGTGTACAGCCGACACCGCTCGTCTTCACCGGCGTCATACCGGGCGGGAACAAGACGGATACGCTTTTCGTCGAGAACCTCAATCTCCCGCAAGCCAGGATCAAGGAAATTCACATTTCACCGCCGGGGACGTTTACGTACACCGGTGCGGTCCCGCTTGTCATCGGGCCGTCGGGTACTGTTCCACTCCCCATCCTATTCTCCCCATCGGGGAGCGGGAGGTACGAAGCGATCGTATCCCTCATTTTCGACACACCGTGCCCGGACACGATCGATGCAGTTCTGCGCGGCATGACGGACGACAACCCACTCGCTTTCACCGCGGTTCCGCTCTCGTTTCCTCCGCTGGCACAGTGTCGGGATACGGTGCTCCGAGACACGCTCCAAAACCGCGGGACATTCCCGATCATGTTATCGGGTTCCACGGTGACCGGCGCGGGTGCCCAGGGGTTCACAGTACTCGATCCCGTCACGGGCAACGAGACATTGCAGCCGGGCGGGTTCCGGCCGTTCCATATCCGTTTCAACCCCGCCGTCTCCGCCGAAGGTCCGGTAACCGCCGCGCTCGTCGTGACGACCATCCATCCCGCTTTCCCGAGCGTGCAACTCCCCCTCGAAGGGACCCGCGTCACCCAGTCGCTCCCCTCGGCCGTGCTCGTGGATTTCGGGACCATCGCCGTCGGTCTCCCCGCGCGAAAGGATATCAGCATCGGGAATCCCGGCACATCCTCCTATACCATCACGTCGGTGGTATTCCCCGCGGAGATCACACCGCCAATGACGCCTATCACCATCGGCGCAGGCGGGTGGGAAACGATCACCTTGACATGGACCCCCACGATAACAGGGACAAGGAGCATCGATGGGCGGCTGATCGTCGGTGAGCCATGTCCGGATTCCATTCCCGTCACGCTCACGGCGCAAGTCTCGGGCGGCGTGGCTCTCGCGAGTCATGATTTCGGCGTCGTGCCTTCCTGTTCATCGACCGAATCGTCCACGATGTTCCGTAATGCGACTCCGCTGAGCGTTCGGATCATCGAGGTGAAGGTCACCGGTCCCGACTCCGCTTTCTTCCATCTGGTTTCACCTATCTCATTTCCGGTTACGGTGAACGCCGACGATTCGTTACCTCTGACGGTTCGTTTCACCCCTGACCCGCCTTCGGGGAACCGCGGGTACGCAACGTTCTTGGAATGCACCGGCGAAGGTTTTTCGACACCAGGACCGGTCCGTGCTTCGCTCACGGCCGACGCGGTCGTCCCCGTCCCGAACCTTCGATATGTCCCGGATTTCGGTGTCGTTCCCATCCACACGAACTCGGCGGAACTCCCCGTCGTGTTCTTCAACTCATATCCTTTCCCCCTGCGCATCATCACGCTCCACACGCTCGACACACAGTATGTTCTGCGTTCGGTCTCGCCTCCCCTCCCCGCCGTACTCGCTCCGGGGGACAGCCTCATCGCCCGCATGGTGTTCACACCCGTGTCGGGAGGGGATTTCAGTGGAAGACTTATCCACGTGGAGACCGACGAACCCTGCGCTGAGTCCAGCGATTACACCATTCGCGGCTCTGGTCTCGATGACTACGTTGAGGCGAATGTCTCTATTCCCACAATCGAGGGACGCATCGACGAGCATATCCTTGTCCCTCTCAATATCGACGCCGATCTCGGCACAGCTCATGTCACTTCCTGGGAAGGCGGCATCGGTTTCGACGCCACCATGTTATACCCTCTCCGGGCTGTGGCGGAAGGGAGCCGATCCTCCTCGATGAACGTGGTTGGAACCTACGATCTCCGATCCGGTGAGTATCGACTGAAAGCGGAGGGGGGGCGTGTCGAGGGGGGAACAGGCCCGCTCGCATTCGTGGAATTCCTCGTTCTCCTCGGCCGGCACGAGCAATGCGCGCTCGAACCTCGAGGATTGGGTATCCTCCAGGGACGCGCACGCATTCTCTCCCAGCGAAACGGGACTTTCCGACTCACCGGCTACTGTGCAGCTGAGGGGAGACGGCTCGTCGCCGAACGGATTGGTACCTTTCTTTTCCCGAACACCCCGAACCCTTTCACCGCTTCGACGGAAATCCCTTTCCGCATGGAACGCGATGCGTTCGTCGAACTCTATGTTCTCGATGCGATGGGTCGACCGGTCGGGCGACTCATCGCTTCGCCTATGAAAGCAGGCGAACATCGTGTTCGTTTCGACGCACGCGATCTCCCGGCGGGTGTGTATCACCTTGTCCTGCACTGTGGAGGCGAGACACGAACGCGCTCCATCGTTCTCACGCGATGAAACAGGAACGATGCGGTTCGCCTTCGAGTCATTCCTTCTTCTCTCCATCGAATATCCGCTTCCTGAATCCGCCCATTCTCCATACATTGTTTTGGTTGTTGCGTTTCCATTCCCATTCAATACTTCGCTCAAAGCAATGAAGAATTTTCTCTCCTCGTTTGTTGTCGCCGGTGTGATTTTCACGGCCACACTATCGGCACAAGGTCAACCGGCATCGTACCGGGACGTCATGCGAACCGGTCTCTTCGGTGCGCCGCAGATCAACATTCACACGGGCGACTACGATGTCGTCGAAGGGACGGTGACATGCGCCACATGCCCTTTCGAAAACGGGGATGTCCTCAAGTACCGTTTCGGCGGCATTGTCGAGTACCCCATCACGAGCACTCTCTCCCTGTTCGGGCGCATCGGCTACCACGATTTTTCCGGCGTCTTCGAACGCGATGTACGACTCGGCCCCGTCTTCCAGCAGAACGGTCCGCCGGTCGATCTCATCGCGCACCAGACATTCGAGAATACCCTGTCCTATCTCGTGATGACGCCGGGCATTCTCTATTTCCCTCTCGGTCGGCTCCCGTTGCATATCGACGCGGGTCTGGGAATCGGTTTCACGGCGCAGAAAGAGTATGCGCTCCACGAGCGCATCGTGTCGCCGGACGATAAGCAGTTCAGCGACGGCACACGGGAACACACGCCGTATAGTGGGGAAATTCAAGAAGTGCACGCCCTGCGCCTCGCGCTGGACATCGGCACCGGTTACGATGTCGCCCTGAGCCGGAACTTCATCCTCACACCGGAAATCGCATTCAGCGTCCCGGTGACGGCAGTCAGCGGACCGGCGAAATGGCGTGCCTACGCTCTTGCATGCGGGGCAGCCTTGAAGTACGCATTTCTCGCTCCCCCGCCCCCCCCACCGCCTCCTCCTCCGCCACCGCCACCGCCGCCTCCTCCTCCGCCACCGCCTCTCGCAGTCGATTTCTCGAT
>JARYLZ010000073.1 GCA_029907355.1 Bacteroidota bacterium
TTTCCGTGTCGCCGCGGTACGGCCAGTACGTTTTCCACGCCCGGCGGACGGCGCGTTCCACCTCGGCGGACATCTTCCCTTTCCCGTGCAGGTACGTCCCGATGACCGGGAACATCCAGAACATGTCCCCGCGCGGGTTGCGCAAGTGGTCGGAGTTCAGGAAGAGGCTGTCCGCTCTCCGCAGATCGCGCCCGCGCGCGTAGCGGAGGGCGGCGCCGAGAATACCGGGGGAAGCGGCCGTATCGTACACCGACAGGATGAATGCGCAACGTTTCTCGAACCCCCGTTCGGCGACCGTCTGACGCCGCGCCTGCGCGTTCACACCCACAGCGAGAACGAGGAGGGAAAAGCACACAGCTATGCCAAGGCATGCGAACGGGGAACGGACGATGCGTCTTTCTGCAATGGGTGGGGAAAGGCGAGGGGAATCGAGCTCCCCGCCATGCTCGAAGCATATCGGCACCAGTCGGTCGTGCGTGTGTCCCATACCTCGCCTCAGGGGGAAACCACGACGGTGAACGAGACGACCTGGGAATCCATGAGACCGGCGTATTCCCAGGACCTGCCCGCGTCCCTCGAGCGGAAGACGCCGCCCCAGATCGTCCCCGCGTACAAGTGCCGCGGCTGGTCCGGCATCGGCATGAGAGCATGTACCGTGCGGACGGTAAGGCCGTCGCTGCGGCTTTCCCACGTCCGCCCCAGGTCGGTCGAAGCGTATACGCCGGACTCGAAACCGCCGACGTACAGCGTTTGCTCCGTACCGGGGGCGAACGCGACGGCATACACTGTCCTGCAATCGGGGGCGATGGCGCATTGCCGCCATGACGTGCCCCGGTCGGTCGAGAGGAAGAGGCCGTCGTCTTCCGTTCCCGCCGCGATGATGTCCGGCCGAAGGGGATGGCGTGCGAGCGCCCTGATGCGGCGCGCCGGGCAGTTCGTGCGGTTCCACGACACGGCGCCGTCGACGCTCTCGTACAGGCCGTCCTCGGCCGCGCATAGGAGGACGCCCGGTTTCTCCGGGTCGTGCATCACGGCTTGTGTGAAGAAGGGGAACGTTCTCCCGCTGTCGGCGTGCACCCAGTTTTCCCCGCCGTCCGCCGAACGGAAAAGGCCGTGCGCCGTCGCGATGACGATGCCGCGGCGATCGTGCGGGTCGAGGGAAATCCCGAGCACTTCCGTCACCCGCCAATCGGTGAGAAGGCGCCAACTCGAGCCGCCGTCGGTCGTGCGGATCACGCCGTTCCCGGAGGCGATGTAGAGCGTGCTTCCTCTGCTCCGTGGGTCTACAGCGCAGGCGTTCGCCCGAATGCGTTCCGGCCCGGTGTGCGTCCACACGGTGTCGTCCTGCGGTGACTGGTAGAACACGCCGGTCCCGGCATTCGGAGCGCCGACGATGAACTTACCCGACGAGAGCACGGAAGCGTACACGCGCACGGAAGGTGAGGGCGCCTGCGGACGGGCCGGGGACGAGGCGAGGAACAGGACCACAGCAACGGCTATGGGGAGGATCGTCGCTCTCACGAAAGATCATCCTCAATGGGAATACATGTTCCCGTCTCGATTGAACGCTGCATGGCGAGGACGACGCGCAGGGCGTGCAGCGCGCTCCGGCCGTCCGTTTCCGGTTTCCGTCCGAACAGGATGCATTCTGCGAACTCGTCCATTTCTTCGGTGAAACTGGTATCCCCTTCTTCCCGGAATTCGCCAATCACGGGGTTCTCTTGATCGACGGTAAAGAGGAAGATCGTGTCGTCGGTACACGTGATGTAACCCTCCGTCCCGAAAATCTGGAATGTGAACGTTTCCATGGTGCAGTACGACGACAAGAGCGTGACGAGGACGCCGCTGGCAGTCGTCAGAAGCGCCCCCGCCGTATCGTAAGCGTCGCACGGCATAGCGCCCCTGCGAGCGAAAGCGGAAACGGAGCGTATCGGTCCGAAGAAATAGTGGGTCGCATCGACGAAATGGATGCCGAGCTGAGACATGGGGAGAAGCATGCAACAGGCCGGGTCCTTTTTCCATGCGGGCATGTCGGCATCGAGGCCGGCCCGGCGCGACAGGTTCGCTTCGGCCGCGATGGGGATGCCGATCGTCCCGTCGTCGAGAAGTGGCTTGGCCTTTCGGAACGGTTTCCTCCGCCGCGTGTTATGCCCTACCATGAGGACCAGCCCCGCTTCCTGCGCGGCTTCGATCATCCGGAGGGCGTCCCTCTCACTGTTCGCGATGGGTTTCTCGACGAAAACGTGTTTGCCGTTCGCGATGGCCAAGAGCGCCTGGGGGGCGTGCAGGTGGTTCGGTGTCGCGAGGGCGACGGCGTCTATGGCGGGGTCGGACACGAAGCTTTCGAAGGATTCGTGGACGGTTACCCCGAATCGCACGCATGCGTCCTTACATGCCGCCCTGTCGACATCAAAGCAGGAGACGAGCTGGAGCGTGTCGGTGTTTCGAATCGCATCGAGGATCGTCCGCCCGTGACGGGTGATTCCCGCGAGTCCGATTCGAACGGGTTTGTTTCGATAGAGGTCAGGCATGGCACTCGACCACTGTTTCAGAGCGTGCATACGGCAAGCGGAAAATACCGTTTTCCGCCGGTATTTTCCGGCCGTCGACGCGCATCTCCATACGGCCGTCGAAGAAGACGTGCATGCGGTAGCGAACGCCGCGGATCGTCAGGGCGGTGCGGCACTCCCGCACCCCTGCGAGGGCCCGGGGTCGGATGACAATTTCCCGGGTCTGCGGACGCACGCCGAGCAGGTTGGTCACGCCGAGCATGACGATTTCCGCCCACGTCCATGGGGTTATGCCGACGGGCGGGAGCGGGGGTGTCGGCCGGTCTCCGTAGAATTCCCACCAGGCACCCGCTTTCCCACCCTGCGTGCCGGCGAGCCAGTCTATCACCTTGCGCGCTCTCGTGCCGTCGCCCATCTCGAGAGCAGCCCGGGCGATGATGACGGAAGGGAACGGCCAGGGCCCCGGCGAGTCCGGCTCCGAGCTCACGTGGTAACGCCCGTATCCCCCTCCCTGCCACCGCTGGTTCCAGAGGGTTTCCATGGACTCGAGCGTTGCGCGGGCCACCGGACCCTCTACACCCGTGATGCCGAGAACGATGGGGAGGACGGCACTGCTGTCGGGGTCGCAGAGAGGAACGCTCTCGACGGCGATCGGCATGCCCGTCGGCATGCGGCTGCGGTCCAGCGGTTCGAGCACCCGCTGGATTTCCCCGCCGAGAAGGCGGCGCTTGATGAAACGGCCCTCGTCCACGAGCGGAAAACGCGGGTGCGAGAGGAGCGACGTGCGCATGCGTTCCGCAAGGCCGCGTATCCGGCTCACCGTCGTCGCGCTTTCGCCGAGGTGCGCGGCGATGTCGGCGAGGCATTCCCACCCCCGGATGTTCCATGCCTGATAGGCGATTTCGAACCCGTCGCGGACGCCGAAAGCCGCGTCTCTCTCCCAGAACTCGCGCACGTTGTGCACCATGCCCGTCTCCGCGTCGTAGACTTCCGGCCGTGTCGGGAACATCCCCAGGGCGAGGATTTTCTCCCGGTGTTTCCTGAGCAGTCCGTCGTCGCCGGACCAGACCCAGTGTGCCCATAATGCGAAGAGGAGCTCGCCGTTCTGGTCGAGTTCCGTCGTCTCGATGGGCCTCCGCCTGCTCGCGTCCGTGGTCCCTCCGTCTCGGTCCACGCAGCGCATGAGCAGGCGTTCGAGCATGGCGGCGCTGAGTGCTGTGTCGCCCGCCATCGCAGCAGCCGCGGCCGTCATCGACTGGTCGCGGACCCATTCCATGTTGTATTGCCAGATGGATCCGTCCATCTTGCCGGACCGCGCGACCGCTGCGCGGATGCCGTGGACGGAACGCCGGAACACGTGATCGAAATTCGGCAGGCCGGTTTCGATCGTCGCGAGCATTCCTACGGTGCGGTCGGTTCGCTTCGACAGGACGGCAGGGGGAATGCGTTCGAACGCTTCCCGCCGCATCCCCACGGTGAGAATGAACGTCGCCTGCAGACTTTCCCGTGGTTTCAGCGTTCTCTCGACGGCGAGATGGCGGTCTCCCGTGCCGGTCGCTTCCCGGCAGAACAGGCGAAGGACGGAAAAACCCGATGCCGTCAGCATCGCGTTGCGGCGGTCGACGGCGTACTCGTCGAAGAGCATGAGGTTCGGGTAGAGCGGCGCGATCACGGTGCATCGCGAGTCATTTTCCCCTGTGTTTGTCACCGCGATTTCCCGGAGCAGAGCGGGCACCCCCTCGGGAGTCCGGATTCGTTCTTCCACCAAGAGGGGTCCGGCATGCCAGGTGATACGCAGGCTCGGCGTGTCGCCGGGAGCGGCCCATTCGATGCGCGCAGAACCCGCTTTCGGGGCGTGGCTCACCCCGTCCGCTGCAACGCGGATGCGCGTGTTCTCCAGACCGCGTTCCGGGTGGTAGAGGAAGGTGCTCGCTTTTCGGCAGAAATGTTCCGGATCCCAGACGAGAAGCCCGCAGTGCGTCCCGGCGTCATCGGATTCGGCCGATTGGACGGCCGCCTGGATGAGACCGTTGCCGAGGAAGTAGTACTCGACGCCCTCGCGCCGGTTCACGTAATCCGGGTGAAATGACTGGTGAGGCGTGGTGGAGGCGGGACCTGGGACGAGGCCACCCGCGGCGCGTACGGCGGGCGATGCATGCCATGCCGTTCCTGCTCCTGCGAGAGCCGTCGTGAGGATGAAGGCGCGTCTCTTCATGGGATCTCCTCGTGTCGGGTTGAACCAGGGGATGAAACCTCAGAGAGCACGGCAGAGGCGTGTGAGCGTTTCGAGATTCCTGCGCGACATTTCCGCGAGGGGTTCGCAGTGTGTCTCGATGGTCACGTGACCGACGACGCCGTCTGACGCGAGCGCGCGCAGCTGGCCGTCCCAGTCGACGACGCCTTCCCCGATCGGGACACAGCGGAGCAGGGAACTCTCGAGGGTGTCCTTGGCATGGACGTTCGCGATGAAAGGCTTGAGGGAGGCATACCCTTCCGGATAAGGCTGTTCCCCGGAGCCGACCGCGTTTGCCGGGTCCCAGTTCGCCCGGACGGCATGGTGCGCGGTTCGCCCGATGATGTGTGCCGTCGCACTGCCGGAGTCGCAGAGGAACCCGGGTTCGTTCTCGACCGCGAGGGTGATGCCCGCTTCCGCCGCGGATTCCCCTGCCTCCCAGAGCGCGGCGCACGCCCTGTCGATTTCGGATTCTTCGTTCTCCTCACGCCGAAAACCGAACACGATGACGAGGGGAACGTCGAGTGCGGATGCCAGGTCGAGTGTTCTCGGCAGAATCTCCGAGAGTTCCCGTTCGATGTCGGCGCCGTGCGTCGCCGGGGTCTTGAACACCCCGGGAGACAGGGCGGTTACGCGCAGGCCGTCGTTTCGAGCCGCGGAGCGCAAGAGATCGATTTCTCCCGGCAGGAGATCGGGCACGCGCCTGCCTCCCGTGCATCGGATTTCGAAGAGGCGGACGCCCCACGAGAGACCCGTGCGGACCGCATTTCCCAAATGAGGGTCGATCTCATCCGTGACGAAACCGAATTCCAGCATGCTTCCCTCCGTTTCGTATCGATACCTCGGAACACAAGGGACCGGTCTCCTGCCGGTGCTGTCCGTCGCGGCGTCCGTGGACTTCCCTCACCACGCGCGGAGAGTTTCGCCGCGTGCCTCCATGCGTTTCCCCATGATCCACATGAACCCGCCGAAACCGAACAGGATGGCGACCATCACCGCCACTGCCGCCGTTTCCGTACGCGTCAGGGCCTGGAAGAACGCCGCGCATACGAGAAGGCCGAGCAGCATGATCGTTCTGCCGATGATGGGAAGGGTCGAGATCTGTTTCTTCCCGGCGCCGTACACTTCTTCCTGCACGTTCACCGGCGTATCCACTTTGCGGAAGAA
This sequence comes from Bacteroidota bacterium, assembly GCA_029907355.1. Lineage (GTDB taxonomy): Bacteria > Bacteroidota > Ignavibacteria > SZUA-365 > SZUA-365 > JARYLZ01. The sequence goes on from JARYLZ010000073.1 coordinate 5,911, forward strand.
ATCTTCCACGATGCGGCGTTCCTCATCCGTTTCCGCGGCGAACATCCGTGCGAAGGGCAAGAGGCTCGCGCCGCAGAGCACCGCGCTTGCGCCAGCGAGAACCAGCCGCCAGGCGGCGAGACCTGGGGGCGCTGTCGAGAGATAGAGGAGGATGAGGAGAGCGGAAACCGTCACAGAGAGCAGGACGAGCCCCACGCGGTTGCGTTCGAAGAGCCTGCCGGTCCACCGCGATGAGGCGAACACGAGGAACGTCGTGCTGAAGGATAGGTACACTTGGGGCCCGATGTCCCAACCGAGGGCGTACCGGGCGGTGGCGCCCGTGAGCAACCCCCACGTTACCGCCGCAATGGCCGACCATTTCGGCACGCGACGGAAGATCAACCCGAATGCCATCGGAACGGTCACCGGGATGTTCAAGAGCGTGAAAAAGGCCTGCATGATGTTGAAGATCCCGAAAGGGCTCGTCACGAATACGATGGCGAGCCCCATCACGACGAGTCCCATCGAGAGCGCCATGACGCGGCCGACGCGGAGGAGCTGGCGGTCGGTCAGGTCCGGCCGGAACAAGCCCTGGTAGACGTCGCGCGAGAGCACGGCCGAAATCATGTTGTACACGCCGCTCAGGGTCGTCATCGTCGCGGCGAGCATGGCGGCGATGAACACGCCGATGAGGCCGTGGGGCAGGAGCTTCATGACGAGGGCCACGAAAACGAGGTCTTGGGGATTGATCCCGACGAACGGTTTGAAGAAATCGACGGCGGCGAGGTCCGGCCACGTGATGCGCGCGACGAGCGGCGGGATCCCGAACACGAAAGGGAAAGACAGCGCGAAAGCCGCAGCGAAACGGCCCACGCGCTTGGCGTCGCGTTCGTCCCGCACCGAGTAGAATTTCGGTGCGGCCCCGGAGGCGATACCGACCGTCGTGATGATCAGGATGGCGACGAGCCAATGGCTGTCGTAGTGGACGCCGTTGTACATGTGGTCCATCGTAAGGGGAGGCAGTTTCTCGACGAGGGCCGTGATGCCGCCCGCCATGCGGAGGCTCAGCACCGCCACGATGCTCGTGATGCCGATGAGGATCACGCCTGAGACGACGTCCATCGCCATATCGCCCCAAAGCCCCCCGAGCAGGTTGTGGACCATGACGATCGTGCCGATGAGGACGACGATGAGCAGGAGGTTGAGACCGAGCTGGGGCGCGAAGAGCTTGCAGGTCGAAGCGAGTTGAACGCCGGCGGAGAGGATGTAGCTCAGCGAGATCACCCAGCCGGTGAACTGCCGCGTGCTCATGTTGTAGCGGGTGTTCGTGTACTCGACGAGCGAGATCGATCGCGTGCGCCTCCACTTCGCAGCGGTGAGGCTGGAACCGACGAAATAGGAAACGGGCGAGATGCTGAAATAGAGAAGGGCGAACCAGCCCGTGCTGTAGGCGAACCCCGCAGCTCCCGTGAAAATCCACGCGCTGAAATTCAGCATGTAGAGCGACATACCGGACATCCACGCCGGGATCATGCTGCCCCCGGTGAAGAAGACTTTCCCCCCCTTGTTGACGCGCATGAAGTACACGGCGATCCCCAGGACGAGGACGAAGTAGGTTGCGACGACGATGAGATCGAAGAGGGAAAGCGATTTCATGAGGGGTTCGTTCGGGTTCGGGCGATGCGATGGGCGGCAGCCCCGTTCCGAGGCGCCGGTTCAAGAGTATTGCACCTTGACGAAGGACGTGCCGCGTGAGCGGAAACGGGTACACGCGTAGGGGGAAGGACCGCCGGCTCCGCACACCGTGACCCGCAGAGAGCGGTTGTCGCGCTCCATCGTTGCGGCGGATGCACGCGCCGGCAGCAGGACGCGGAGCTCGACGTCCGAATAAGCTCGGATGGAGAGGGTGATCCACGATCGGTTTTTCATATGTTGGTAGAAGTAACCGATTCGGGCGCCGGACGGTCCGTACCCGATGCGGACGTCCGCTTCCGTGCACTTCGTGGCCGCCCAACGGGGCGACAGGCGTACGCGCCGGAACATGATGTCCTGGTCGACGACTCCTGCCAGTCCCTCCACGAGGGCGGAAAGCATGGCCGAGGCACCCCACGCGTCGGCAGGGGATGCGTCGGGGCTCGTGGAGGTTTCGACGGATGCGGGGGTGCCGTCGGGGAAGTACCACAGGTACGATGTCCCGTTCCGCGTCAATTCTTCGTAACGGAGGAGCTGCCGGAGCGCGTATCGTTCCTCGCCGTGTTCGAACGCGGCTCGTGCGAGCTCGCCACCGACGAGAGGCATGATGCCGCCGTTGCAGTAAGCCCCCGGGACGATGCGGTCGTCGCCGAAGACGCCGGCGGGGAAGGGCGGGTCGATGCTGAACCACTCGGCGAAGGCGCGCGTGCGGCGGCCTCGGGAGCGGTACTCGCGGAGGATCGCGCGCGCCATCTCCGGCGTCGCCATGCCCCGATTGATGTCCATCGGGTTGCTGAGGCTGAGCTGGCGCGCCGGGTCGACGCCCGGGATTTCGCCGGGCGAGAGCGGGATGCGGTGGGAATAGAACTTCCCGTTGAAACACAGGGCGTTCGCTCGCTCGCGGAGGTCCATGGCCCGACGGTTCCAAAGGCGCGCTTTTCCCCTGTAGCCGATGTGGCGTGCGATATGCGCCAGGTAGCGGTACGCCTGGTAATAGCCGCTGTTGTCCCCGTGCATGATGCCCCAGTACGTATGCGGGGTGATGCGGAAATTCAACCAGTCGTGGCGGCCGTTCGTCCAGTCGAAATCCCACGTGTCGATCGTGTACGCGCGTTTGACGAGCTTCGTCCGTCTGTCCCAGCGGAGCGGGTCCGTGCGGACGTATTCCAGCGCCCGTTCCAGGTGGGGGAACAGGTCGCGTATCCACACGTCGTCGCCCGTCGCCTGCCATGCGAGGTACGCCGCACAGACGAAACGGTATTCGACGTCCGCTTCCACCGGCACACGAACGTACTTCACCCAGTTCTCGCGCTCACAGGGCGTTTTTTCCGGCGTCATGGTCACGTAATCGAACACCCAGCCGCGCGCCGATTGCATGTCCGCGAAATGCGTGACGACGCTCTTGACGTCGCGTTCCCAGTACCGGCAGGCGCGGAGCATGTCCGAGTAATCCCGGATCCAGATGCTCGGCGCGTCCGGTGTCCGGTACCCCCGGATGCACGTCCCCATGATGTCGTACTCCACCGCGTTCCGCTCGATGAAACCGCGTAGCCGCGGGTAAAGCGCATTCAGCTCCGGATTGTCGCAGGTGATCTCCGTCATACCCTTCACCTGCGGGAAGTCATGGGAGGGAAGCGCGACGTGAGGTGCGACGGCCCTTCCGGGGAAATGGGCGGCAGATGGTTACCCATGACAGGTTGGTCTTTCCCGCACGCGATCCACCGTGTTCTCTCGTCCCCGATCGTTCTGTTGCTTCCTGCCGACGTCACACCTTCTCCCTCGAGGCACCGTACTCCGCACGGACGATTCTCGTCCCCTCCACCAGGGCACGGAGCTTGGCGAAGGCGCGATCGCGGGGCATGAACTTCATCCCGCAGTCCGGGCTTACCCAGAGCTTCTCCGGCGCGACGTACTCGAGAACGCGGCGGATGCGCGAGGCGACCGTCTCGGGGGATTCGACGTTCGGGTCCTTGACGTCGATCACACCCGCCACGAGTTCCTTGTCCGTGGGGAATCGCTCGAAGAGGTCGAGACCTTTCCCTCCCGAGGCGGCGAATTCGAAGCTCAACTGGTCGGCCTGCGCCTCGAGGACGGCCGGGAACAAATCCTCGTACTCGCCCGTGAACAGCCGCTTCAACTGGTAGTTCCCGAAGCACACGTGCAGGGTGATCTTCGCCTCGACCCCTTCGATCAGCTGGTTGAAGGATTCGACGAGCCACGGCATGTCGTCGGGGTAACCGACCCAGACCGGTTCGTCGACCTGGATGTGATCGCAGCCCGCTGCGACGAGTCGGCGCAGCTCGGCATTGAGAATGTCCGCCAGGTCGAACACCAGGTCACGGTCGGATGCGTAGTACTCGTTCGTCGCACGCTTCGCGAGCATGTGCGGCCCCGTCACGCAGACCTTCGTGCGGTGGCGCGCGTGGGCTTTCAGGAACGCGAAATGCCGTTCCATCCCGAGCGACCCTTTCGAACGGACGGGCCCGCGCACGATGGGGTCCGGCATTTGGATCGACGGGTCCAGATTCCCGATCGGTTTCATTTTTCCCTGCATGTCGAACCCCTCGATGCGCGACGAGAAGAAGTACACCATCGTCTCGCGGCGCAGCTCGCCGTCGGTGATGACGTCCACACCTGCCAGTTCCTGGTCCAGGACGGCCGAACGGACGGCGTTGTCGTGGGCCTCCTCCACCTGTTCGGCGGTCAGCATCCCGCTCGCACCGAGTCGGCGGACGTGCTCGAGCCAGGCAGGCAGGGAATAGCTTCCGATAACGGTCGTGGGGAAAAGGGGGAGTGTATCCATGTCGGCGGGGAAGGGAGGGGCTCTTGACCCGCGGCAAATCTACGACCCATGCCGACAAAAGGAAATCCGTTCTCAATCCGCCGTGACCGTGACGCCCTGGCGGCTCAAGCGAACCGGCAGAGGACGGATCTCGGGGATCGTCTCCCGGAGTCGCAGGGAAAGAGCATCCCTTGCACCGGGGGGGGCGTCGCACAGGACGGTGATGGAGCCGCCTCCTCCTCCGGCTCCGTTCACCTTCCAGCCTGCCGCACCCAAGGTTTTCGCCGTCTCGATGACGCGGTAGGCGGTATCCGAGACGAGATCGGGATGCAGCGCGGCCTGCGCTTCCGTGTTTTCCGCGAGCACCCTCCCGTACGCCCGGAGATCGCCGGTCAGGAGAGCGTCACGCGCGCGGGTGGCGCAGGAGCGCAGGCGCTCGAGACGCGGTGCGGAGGGGCCCTCGCCTTCCAGCTCCGCGATGACCATCCTGTGCACATCCGAGGAACGGTGCGATGCGCCGAGGTACACGAGGAGGAGGCGGCGTTCGAGTTCCGCGAGCAAATCGCCGGGGAGAAGCAGAGGGGTGACGCGCGATCGGGGGAACGCGAACATGTCGATGAAGAGGACGCCCCCGAACGCCGCCGCGATTTGGTCCTGGATGCCGCACTGCCAACCGACGAGGTCCATCTCGATGTGATGCGCTTCCATGGCGAGCTCCATCGGTGCCGGGACCTCGCCGTGCACCCTGTGCAAAGCCGCGAGCAGTGCGACGGTGGTCGAAGCCGATGTCCCCGTGGATGCGCCCGGGGGAACGGTGGAATCGATCGTGATGCGCAACGTGGTCCCTTCGCGGGGGCGGAGCGTTTCGACGGCGGTCTCCAGCAGAGGGTGCCTGCCCGGCGGTTCGGCGGCGGCGTACGAGTAACGATCGCCGAACGTCCTGACGTCCAATTCGATTCGCTGCATGCCTGTCCGACTGGGGTAAATCTCCACGGTGACCTCGACGCGGGGCGACACGGCGATATTGCATACCGCCCCGTGCTGCGCGAACCATGTGTCCGTCCAGCCGCCTGCATCGGCGATGCGGACCGGTGCGGTCGAAATGATGCGGGGCATGCGAACGATAGGGAGTGAGGAAATTCGTCCGGAAAACTCTCGGCACGCGGTCGGGTTCACTTCCATCCCGCGGGACGGTTCGACGGTAAAGATAGGGAAAAAAGGTTACGCCCTGTCCGTTCAATCGGATCGAATGACGGAAATCTTCCCTTGCCGGTAGGGGCCGAGCGCAATTCCCTCCGAAAGGTCGAGGAGCATGGATCGGAAAACCCCCGCTTCGCGTTTGGTCATAGGCCGGGGTGAACAATCCGTGATGAGGAAGGGAATGAGGGCCACCGTTGCACGACGGCACCCTCGCCAGGTCAACTCGACGGCGAAACAGCGCCTCGTCTCCGGACGCGACTGATCGAAGACGAAGTTCCCCGTGCTGTACACCACCATGGTTTCCCCGATGCGCTCGATGCTCTGTGCTACGTGCGGGTGATGGCCGATGACGATGTCAGCTCCCGCTTCGGCGAGGAGTGCGGCAGCCGCCCGTTGGCCTTCGGTAGGGTGAGGTTGGTATTCCCGTCCCCAGTGGAGCACCGCCACGGCGTGACCGCACGGGTGGACGCTTTTCCATCGCCGGATCCGATCCGCCGTTTCCTCCACCGATGCCTGGCACGGTCCCGGACCCGCGGGGTTGTGCATCCAATTCTCGAGGGGGAGGAGCACCGTTGCGAACAGTGCGACGGCGACACCACTGGCGTTCACCGTCACGGGCGAGCAGGCGGAATCCTGCGACGGACCGCCACCCACCGGTACGAGGCCGTATGCGCGGAGATGTTCCATCGTCGCGACGAAACCGTCTGGTCCGTGGTCGACGGCATGGTTGTTCGCGAGGTCCGCGTGGGTGATCCCTGAGCGGCGGAGCGCACCGACCCATTCGGGTTCGGCTCGGAATACGAACATTTTTTCGAAAGGAGAGGGGTTGTCCGTCGCTGCGCATTCGAGGTTCACGAGGACCGCGTCGGCGTTCCGGAACGTACGACGGGTCCCGTCGAACAGGCGGTCCGCACCGACGGCCGTGATCCGTTTCCGAACGCCGCGGTCGAGCAGGACGTCGCCGGCTACGATGAGGGTCAGCGTCGAATCGTCCGCCGCGCGTCGAGGTGGCATGGCAGCCGCCGTGAGGGAAGATAGCAGGATAAAGACGGCCGCGGCCCCTAGGAGCGGCGTGCGTCCTCTTCTCCTCCTTGTCGGTTCGGCAGACGTCAGCGTGCTTTTCCCCTGTTCAGCAACCGGACCCGTACGATCCCCCCGGTTCGACTTCAGGTTCCTTGACCGGAGCGATGTTGGGTTTCACCCATGCCGGGACGGGAGGGTGCTCGCCGCGTCGGAGCATCTCCTGCCAGCGCTCGTCGGTCAGCCGGTCGGCGGCAGGCTGGATGAACTCGTAGTAACTGAAGACGGCTCCACGGGTCAGGTACAAAAGCCCGTCGATTTCGACGACGGTGTAGATGGTGTTGACGAGACCCACCGCTTCTTGGAGACAGTGTACGTCGTACGTGTAGACATCGGCCGCGAGCGCAACGGAGCGGTCCGGCCCCTCGACCGATGCCCAGTCGTTCGCCTCGATGATCGAGAGGGTGATCCGGGACGCCGAGGCACCGACGAGACGTATCGTCTCGTATTCCTTGTCTGTCAAGCGCTCGCCCGCGAGTTCCTTCCTGCTGACCCGCAGGAAGAATTCGCCCATTTCGATGAGGTTCCGCGTCTTCGCCGCGAGGTCCGTTTTCTTCAGATTCTGCTTTTCGAGATAGCGCGACAGGTCGCGGAGCATATCGAGAGCGGCTTCCCAGAAGGGGATGTTCGGTTCCACGTACCCGACCGTGACGGGCGGCGGCAATTCGTCTCCTCCCCCGCACTCGGCTGCGAACGGCTGTTTCGCGTAGAGGATGACGTCATGCTTCATCTCGGTCCACGATGCGAGCGCGGTAGTGAGCGATTTCCTTTGCCATGCGTCGGTACGCATGAACGGCTGGCAGCCCTTGGGCACGGCGAAGAGAAGGGAAAGGCTCCTCAGCCATTTCCCGTACACGTTGTTTTCCCACCGGAAGGAGGACAGTTCGCGTGTGACGGCTTCCAGCGAATCGTCGTATGCGTCCCACGATTCCGTTTCCTTGTACTCGCCGAGAAGGATGGAACGGGCTGTGGAGTTCCCGAGCGCGGCGAACACATCCAGGCCTTTGGGGAACGGCCGCTTGGGAACGGGGCGCTCTACGTTGACGAGGCGCTGGAGCACTTCGGCGTCGGGGGTATAACGTTGCGGGAGGAAAAACAGACGCGGCCTTCGCAGTTCCGCGATGTTTTCCTCGAATCCGGCTCGTGCGCGGATGCGCTCGGGGTTCCTGGCGAGCAGGGCACGGCGGAAACCCTCGGCGATCGTCGGGTCGATCAACGAGGAGGGCGCACGCGGGACCGTCCCTTCTTCGATGAGTTGCCTGACATCGCGGAGAGAAAGGTTGTCCGCTTCCCCGAGGAGGTAATCGAGGGGGTCGGTGAGCGCGGCGAACAACGTGTCGATGTTCACGCCCCTTGCGCTGGTTCCCCTCGAACAGTAGGCCAGGATGATGGCCCGTGCGGTTTCGTCGGCGTCGTCCAGGCGGAACGGTGCGGTTTGCAGCCACATCACGGCGCGGAAATACCGCCGGAGAGCGTCCGATCTCGTGTAGTGCCCGCGCGGGGCGAAAAGGGTGTAATCGAACAGCCGCGCACGGAGGAAGGTGGAACCCCGTTCCGCGGCCGCGTGGATTTTGCGAGTTTCTTCCTTGACGGCATTCGCATATGCGGCGGGGATGGGAACGGGTTTGCCGGGGTCTAAGAGGAGAAGCGGGACGGCGCACCAAGCCTGAACCCATTCGGCGTGCTTGCGCACCTTCTCGTCCGGGTCGCGTGCGGCCAGCGAGGCCGCCCGCCCGTGGACCGCCGTGAGCAGGCGGCGCAAGGACTCGATGAATTTCTTCTCCTCCAGCTTCCTCAGCGTGAAATCGTACACCATGTGCATCAATTGCAGGTAGAGATCCGTCGTGATGAAGCAGGGGAAGAGGTTGTAGTCGTTCTCTTCGTAGATATCGAACAATTGCTCGTATCCGCCCGGGATGACGGCGAAACCGTTTTCGGCGAGTTTCTCGAGGAGCGTATCGGAGAGGGATGTGAACTGCCGCGTGTTGACGATGTTGCGCATGTTCGCCCGCAGGACACCCCGTTCCTCGACGAAGTTCCGCGCGACGAGCTGCCGTTCGCGTTCTTTGACGCGCTGGACGAACGCCTCCTCGCGCGCGTCGAGCTTGAAGGCGGACTGCGGTTTCCCGACCTCGGGTTGGTACCAGTCGAACCTCTGGAACCATGCCCGGAGAACGGCGTCGCGGAACAGGTAGCCTTTCCGCGCGTACACCTCGTTTCTCAGGTAACGCAACTCCTCGAGCGAAGCGTTCGAGATGTCGCGGTCGAAATCGAACGGCGGTACATTCGTGTCCTGCGAGAAAATATTCCCGCCGAGGAGGAACAGGCATAGGAAAAACGCCGGTCGTTTCATCGCTCAACCCTCTGGAAGAGAAGACAGTATTCGTTCCGCTTCCGGACGGCCGAGATCGCGGGCAAGGTATCGTGAGAATGTCGGCCCGAAAGACCCCCACGACCACACGGAAACGGCATATCGCCCCGGCTTCCGCTCACGGGAAACGACGAGGAGCACCGTGCCTTCGCTCGCCCGGACGACACGGAAATCCGTCATGTGCATTCCCACGTGCGACCCCAGCCACAAGGGG
>JARYLZ010000074.1 GCA_029907355.1 Bacteroidota bacterium
GGCATCCCCGGAAAGAATCGCGATATCCCCTTCGAAGCCCTCGAGGAGAGGCCGGGTCTGGAGAACGGCATGGGCTGTGCCGAGCTGTTCCGCCTGCACGGCGATCTCCACATCCGATTGGCGGCTCCTGAGGTGCCTGATGAGCAGGTCGCGGCCGTGCCCCACGACGACGATGATCCGACAGGGGTCGACGCTCCGCGCCAGACGGATGACGTGGTCGATGAGCGGCTCGCCAGCGAGTGGGTGGAGGACTTTCGGCAGATCCGGCCGCTTCATACGCTTGCCCTGTCCGGCTGCCAGAATCACGACGGCGGGATTCGAGGTCGGCATATCGATACGGCTGAGGTCGACGGGATGGCTGGGGTGTTTCGAGGGGGGAAGTTTCAGGAGTTCAGGAAATCGGCATCGATCGCCCCGTCGGGTGCTTCGATGACTTCTTTGACGGAGTTGTCGGCATTGACGAGGACAATGACGGGGTGGTAACGCCGGGCTTCCTCCACGTCGAAATCCGCGTAAGTGATGATGATGATTTCATCCCCGACGTGCCCCAACCGGGCTGCGGCACCGTTGAGGCGGATAGTGCCGCTATTGGGTTCCCCAGCGATGGCGTACGTCTCGAAACGGTTACCGTTATTGACATTGACAACTTGGACCTGCTCGAACGGCAGTATGCCCGCCAGCCTCATGAGTTCCGCGTCGATCGTCAGACTCCCCTCGTAATAGAGCTCTGCTTCCGTGATGCGGACGCGGTGAATTTTCGATTTGCAGAGTCTCACGATCATTTTTCGGCACTTTCCTGTCCGAGGAGCGTGTTGTCGATCAAGCGCGTATTCCCGACGCGCGCGGCCACGGCGATCATTGCTCCCGACGCGATGGTGACCTCCACGAGCGTTTCGGGGTTCACGACCGCCACGTAATCGATACGCATGTCCCTTTCCGAGAGGATTTCCCGTTCCACCGTACGCGCGAGAACCTGCGCATCTTTTTCTCCCGTTCGGTACATCTCCTCTGCTTTCCGGAGGCCGCGGGATATGGAAAGCGCAGCCGTGCGTTCGGACGGCGCAAGATACGCGTTCCGCGAGCTCATCGCCAAACCGTCCGCCTCGCGCACGATGGGCGCAACGATCATTTCGATGTCGTAGTGGAGGTCCCGGATCATTTGTCGGATGATGACGGCTTGCTGTGCGTCCTTTTGCCCGAACACCGCCACGTGAGGACGGACGATGTTGAACAGCTGGGCAACGACCGTCGTAACCCCCCGGAAATGGCCCGGCCGGTGTTCCCCTTCCAGGACGGATGAGAGCCTTTCGACGTCGATATACGTGCAATGGCCCACCGCGTACATGTCCTCTTCGCGCGGGCAGAACAGGATGTCGGTCCCGCATCGTTCCAGCAGTGCGGCGTCGCGCTCGAGATTCCGCGGGTAACGATCGAAATCCTCGCCCTTCCCGAACTGGAGGGGGTTGACGAACACCGAAACGACGACAGCGTCCGTCCGCTCCCGGGCGATGCGCACGAGCGAGAGGTGCCCCTCGTGGAGGGCCCCCATCGTCGGAACGAACCCGATTCTTTTCCCCTGGTTCCGGTACGACTCCGACACGATTCGCATCTCGGCGACCGTCCCGATGCGTGTGATCATGGCCGTACCTGCCTGGTGGTTCGGTGAAAGAAACGCGAGGACAGGGCGAAACCTGGAGCCGGAGTGTGGCGGTATGCCGTCCGGCGGGACATGCTCACTCCGCCAGCAGTTTGAGGAGTTGGGAGACGGTCTTGCGCATCTCTCTGCGGGGGACGACCATATCCACGAAACCTTTCTCCAGCAGGAACTCGGCGCGCTGGAAGCCTTCGGGCAGGTCGTGCCCAATGGTCTGGCGGATGACGCGCGGACCTGCGAACCCGATCAACGCCCTTGGTTCGGCGATGTTGATATCGCCGAGCATGGCATAACTCGCCGTCACGCCGCCGGTCGTCGGGTCGAGCATGATCGAGATGTACGGGATCCCCGCCGCGTGGAGCAGTGTCAGGCGTGCACTGGTCTTCGCCATCTGCATCAGAGAGTAGGCGCCTTCCATCATGCGCGCTCCGCCGCTCATCGAGACGATGATGAGGGGACAGCGGTGCTTGAGGGCGCGGTCGATCGCACGGGCGATTTTCTCCCCGACCACGGAACCCATACTCCCGCCGATGAACGCGAAGTCCATCACGGCGATCGAGACGGTCCGCCCGTCGATTTTCCCCATTCCGGTCCTCACGGCGTCGTACAACCCCGTTTTCTCGATGGTCGTCTTGATGCGGTCGGCATACCGTTTCGTGTCGACGAAACGGAGGGGATCGGTGGAGCGCATTTTGCGGTCGCGCTCCGAGAAGGAACCCTTGTCCAGCAGCAAGCTCAGGTATTCGGAGGATCCGATGCGGAAAGACGCGCCGCAGTGCGTGCACGTGTACGATGCGGCCTGCATCTGCTTGACATGTACGATTTCACCGCAGGCTTCGCATTTCAGCCACGAACCGTCAGGGATTTCACGCTTCCCCTCGGCGGGCGTCGTGATCTTCTTCTCGCGTTTGAACCAACTCATCGTTTCAAATAGTATACGAAAATTTCAGGACTTCCGTCCGCTCAAGGGTTTCGGTTGAGTCGGGCGGAAATCCCGCAAGTAGAACGGTTCGCATGCTTCGATGTCGGCGATGCGTCCAGCGACGAAATACTCTTCTCCGATCCGTGCAACCGTTCCGGCATCCGCAGCGTCCGTCGCATCGGGGTCGAGCCGGAACCGGCCGGGAGATGCGGCGTCGAGCTTGGCGGCGCCGTCCCCGGTCGTGTGGATGTCTTGCGGCAAATCCCTCGCGAGTTCGGTGATCGACCTCACCCCTGGGGCCTGGATCTCCATGATACCGGTTCCCGTCAGCCGGTGGATCGAGACGAATACCTCGTCCCCTTTCGCATCCGACACCACGGCAAGCACGGTGCCCTCGTCCCGAGGTTCCCGCGCGAAGAACCGACGGGCGATGGCGGCATGCGTCGGAACGAGAACGATGGGGATGCCGAGGCTGACGGCAAGCCCTTTGGCCGCCGACATGCCGATACGTAGCCCCGTGAATGAACCCGGACCCGAGGACACGGCCACTGCCCGGAGTGTTCCCGCCCCGCCGGCCCATCGGATCACCTCGCGGAGGACGGGCACGAGCAGTTCGTCGTGCACGTTGCGGCGCAGAATGCGCACGGAAGCGCGGATCGAACCGTTTTCGACTGCGGCTGCACCGAGGAATAGCGACGCCGTTTCGATGCCGAGTATCATGGCGGGTCCTCTCGGAGCACCTGCCGGACGATCAAGGGGAACGGCGCTACCGCACCGTCCGGTTCGACGGTCTCGACGGTGAATATGCGCTCGTTCTCACCCGACCCGTGTTCGCATGCGATGCGGAGAAATGGGCGGGGGAGGAGGTCCAAGGCACGCTCCGCCCACTCGACGAGAACGATGGCATCCTCGCGGAAGGCTTCGACCATACCCGTCTCGATCATTTCTTCCATACTCGAAAGCCGGTAGAGGTCGCAATGGACGATGCGGCGCGTGCCCTGGTATTCGTGGACGAGCGTGAACGTGGGACTCGTGACTTGATCCGCGCAGCCGAACGCATCGCAAATGCCGCGGACGACGACCGTTTTTCCGCTCCCGAGTTCCCCGCAGAGGGCAACCACGGACCTTGCGTCGAGGCGGTTCGCCAGGGCGCGGGCGAATGCATGCGTCTCCTCGACGCTGCGCGACCGGAATACGTGTGCCGACATTCCTGGTTCTCCAGCTCTGGGACGCACGTCAATGGGGGCGCATGGTCATGACGGGAAGGATGATTTCTTCCATCGAGATCCCGCCGTGCTGGAAGCTGTCGCGGTAATGGGCGAGGTACTTGTTGTAGTCCGTCGGGTAGACGAAGTAGTAGTCTTCTTTGGCGATGACGTAATTCACCGTCACGCCGCGGCGGGGGAGTCGGTACTCTTCCGGCCGCCGGATCTCCATAGCGTGCTTCTCGTCGGCTTTGACGTTTCGACCGAACTTGTAGCGGAGGTTCGTCGAGGTCTCCCGATCGCCGATGACCTTGCTCCCGCGCAGGCAGCGGATACTGCCGTGATCCGTCGTGACGATGACCGTCGCGTCCGGGAAACGGGCGATGTTCCGGAACATGGCGAGGAGCGACGAGTGGGCGAACCAGGATTTCGTGAGCGAACGGTAAGCGGCCTCGTTCGGGGCGATCTCTTTCAGAATGGGCGTGTCCGAGCGGCTGTGGGCGAGCATGTCGACGAAGTTCACGACAACGGCGGTCAGGTGATTCTTCGCGAAGGACGAAATGTTCCCCGCGAGCTGCTTGCCGTACTCGGGGTCGATGATCTTGAAATACTTCAAGTCGGTCCGTAAAGGAACGCGTTGGCGCTGGAGCAGTCCTTCCAGGAGTTCCTTCTCGTGTTTGTTCATCGAGTAATCGTCGTCGTCGGTGCTGGACCAGATCCCGGGTAGGACGCGCTCGAGCTGATCGGGGAACAAACCGCTGAAGATCGCATTCCGCGCATAGGGCGTCGCGGAGGGAACGATTCCCAGCGTGAAATCTTTGTGAATGGTGTAGTATTCCTGGAGGAACGTCTCCATCGCGAGCCACTGGTCGTACCGCATGCAGTCGATCACGAAGAAGAACACGGGCCCGGGCGCGTTCAGGTGGGGAATGAGATGGTGTTCGGCGAAACGGGGAGGGAGCACGATGGAACGATCTTCCAGCCAATCCCGGTAGGAATGTTCGAAAAACCGGCAAAACTCTTGGTTGCACTCCCGATGTTGGTTCGCAACCGTCTCCTGGAGTCCGAGCTCGGGGTGTTCGTCCAATTCCACTTCCCGTTCTACCATCCGCCGGTATATCGCGATCCATTCCTCCAGGCGAAGCGGGCCGAGAAGAGCTTGCGATACCGCATTGAACTCCTGGATGTAATCCTGTGCCGTTTTCGAACCGATGATTTTCTTCCCCTCGAGGAACTTTTTCACGACGAGGAGAATCTGACTCGGGTTGACGGGTTTGGTGAGGTAATCGCTGATCTTCTCCCCGATGGCCTCTTCCATCAGGGCTTCCTCCTCGTTCTTCGTGACCATGACGACCGGCAGTGTCGGTCGGATATCTTTGATCCTGGCGAGGGTCTCGAGCCCCCCCATACCCGGCATCGACTCGTCGAGCAGGACGAGATCGACCGGCGCCGCCTCGACCCAACTGACCGCGTCTTCTCCATTCGTGACCGTCGCGACGGCATACCCTTTGCTCTCGAGGAACAGGATGTGCGGGCGGAGCATCTCGACTTCGTCGTCTACCCAGAGAATCGTCCCGCGGATTTCCGTGTTTTCACTGGCTGTCATGTGAGCGCTGTTCATTCTCGTGAGAAAATATCGAACACATACTGTACGCAATTTTTCATGGTGAATCAAGGCGGAATGCCGCAATCCTCCGATCCCGGGAGGCTCGAGATGGATGAGGAGGATGAGAAATCCATTGCGAAAACTCATACATGCGGTCGACTCCCGTGGAATGATCCCGGCGAATACGAGAGCAGAACTGTCCGGGACGGTTTCACGGTCGTGCTTTCCACGGTCGGCGAGGAAAATTCGACCGTCATGGTTCGTCTTCCATGCCACGTCTGTCACGTGGCTCTGGGCGGCTTTCTTTCGAGGGGGACAAGCGAAATTCGTATATTCATGCTGCCGTTGTTTTCCCTGTTTGTGGGACGACCGCTCGATTGGCGGCCCACGAAACCATGCGTGGTCCAATATGCCCATCTTGGGCGCAGAAGAGGTGCCCGGCATCGTCCCGGAAGGAGCGTGAGGAGAAACAGCGGCCGTACTGCCGGTTCGTTCCAGACTCGCCGATCGGACAGGTGATCATCGTCGGAACGGTGCCCAACCATATTCGGGAAGACAAGATGCATATATGGCTGTCGATCGTACACGGCGGAAGATGAAAGTCAAAAAGGTAACGGATTGGGTGATCGGTATCCTCGCCACCGTCCTTTTAACCGTCGGCGTGTTGATTCTCTATGCAGGGGTCGAAACGTATCTCGGGAGAGAACCGACTTCCGAGGGGACCACACCGTTCGCGACGGTTCTGATCGGGATGGCGGTCGTTTCTTTCCCGCTCGCCGTGTATTTCTCGATCAAAGCGTCCCGCCAGTTCCGCAGCAAGACATCGCGTTACGATCTCCCCGAGTCGCCCTTTCGCCTTTTTCTCCTCCTCGTCGCGAGCGGCGGTTTCGTTCTCTTGATGGTCCTTTCACTGGTGCTCTACCTCATCTGCGTTTCAACATCATGAAGGTGCACCGTTTCCCTTCGCGTCGCCGATTCTGAACCGGGGGATGTTGTCATGGAAGATTCTCGAGAACGAGCCGAAGCAACGGGCCGCCGGGCACGGAAACCCTCGTGGTTGAAAGTGAAGGTACCCTTGGGAGGAGGGTTTTCTCGCGTACGGAAGATCGTCGACGGCCAGCATCTTCACACCGTCTGTGAAGACGCCCGCTGTCCCAACATGGACGAGTGCTGGAACAGGGGTACGGCCACGTTCATGATTCTCGGTGATGTCTGCACGCGCAACTGCAGGTTCTGTGCCGTACAGGCGGGGAAGCCGAGTCCGCTGGATATGGACGAACCGCAGCGGGTGGCGCAGGCGGTTCGGGAACTGGGGTTGCGGCACGTGGTGATCACATCGGTGACCCGCGATGACCTCGCCGATGGGGGGGCTGGCGTTTTCGCCGAGACCATCCGGCGTGTACGTGAATATGTCACTCATTGTACCGTGGAAATCTTGGTCCCGGATTTCCAGGGTTCCCCCGCCTCGCTCCGTCTCGTATGCGAGGCTAAGCCGAACCTGTTCGGCCACAATGTCGAGACGGTGCCGCGCTTGTACCCCCGCGTCCGCCCTCAGGCCGATTACAGGAGAAGCCTCTCGGTGCTTCGGTACGCGGCGGAGGAAGGCTTGTGGGTGAAGAGCGGTTTCATGGTCGGACTGGGGGAAACGGAGGAGGAGATCCTTGCTCTGCTCGAGGATTTGCGAGAGGCGGAAGTCGAAGTCGTCACGATCGGGCAATATCTCCAGCCGACGAAAGACCACCTTCCCGTGCAGCGCTTTATGCACCCCGAGGAATTCGATGCGTGGAAATCAAAGGCGCTCGGTCTCGGTTTTCGTTCCGTCGAGGCGGGTCCTCTCGTTCGATCGAGCTATCGCGCCGACAGCGCTCTCTGCGCATGACGAAGGTCTTTTTTCGCGGTTCCTGGGTCGAGTCCATGGATCGCGAATCATGGCGGCAACATTCATCGAGCACGTTTCGGATCCCTTGAACGAACGCTTTCCGTTCGCCTGAGGTGAGCTGGAACTGGATACTCGCTTTTTCCCCGTCATGAGCCCGCGCAGGCAGTGAGGAAGTGTTTCGCCGAAGAAACCTTCCCCGTGGTTCTCTTCGGCGGCATATTCGGGGCCGCTGACCCCGGAACGCCCGACTGCGAGACAACCCGTCGAGAACCGCGGGAAGAAGGACTATCGTGGAGGACAACGTGGGGGGAACGAAACGGCCTGTCGCATCGACACGGCATGGCGAATGTCTCCGTGCAACACACATGGGCAGCCCTCACACGACTGCTTGCCCATGTTGAGGCCTGAAATATCGTCCCATTCATCATGGCCGACTTTGCGAGATGCATGGCCCTTCCCGTCATGCTGGAGGTGAAAGAAAGAATCGGTATGCGCGTACAGACGTATGCAAATTCGAAAGAACTTGTGGAAACCCACATGAGTGAGAGACAATACATGGACAACGGCAAAGATGCCCTTCCTTCTCCAGGGACCCATTGCCCGATCGGCCCGGGATGCGTTGAATCACGTTGACTGCAGACATGATCGACTTCCGGACCGGAACACCGCCCGATGAGGCCCATGTCTCACCGAAAAGAGAAAAAGTGTGCATCCTTCTCCGGAGTCAACCGGAGGCGGCGCGCCGCGATGCTCCATCAGACGAATGAGATGAGCGGGGTATTGGGAGAATCCTCCGCTCGGGGTCCTTTGACCGTTGTCCTCACGGTAGTCGATACGGCCGTGGAAGATCCTTTAGCGCGACGTGGTCGAAGCCGGAACGGTTGAAGAAACCGAAGCATCGTGTTGGTGCAGAGACACGGCCGGGAATGGCGATCTGCCAACGGAAATGCCACAATCGCGATCTCCCCGTTTGCAAATTCGCAGGATAGTCGCAACAGTGGAGTGGATATTCATGATACCGACATAACCCTTCTCGAAGAGATAGATCTCGTTCCGATGCAAGGTTTTTCGCGAAACACCCATATCGGCGTGTTCGGTGTATATGCCTTCTTCCCCTTCTTCAACCAGCACATGAAAATTCATCGTCATCAGGCATGCAAAGAGAGTCCTCCCCTCGAACAAGAGGCTTAAGATAGGTCGTCGTGGAGCGGTGATGCGATCCGTTTTTCGTTGTGCGTGTATGGACCATCCGATGGTCTGGGGGAAGTGCATTCTTCCCACTTCCGGTGGCTCCGCCAACGGAACATCGTTCTACTCATCGCCCATCGAAAGGTTGGTACGTCCGCTCTGGGAGAATCGACGTACAGGCATCATGCCGTGGAGGAATTTGTCGAAAAGAAGAAAAAATTTATCTTCTAGAGATAGAGATTATTGAACGCAAGGAGATGCAATGTTCACGGTTTTGATGATTTTGATCATTCTCATCGGCGCGCTCATGACGGTCGTCATCCTGATGCAGAGCAGCAAAGGGCAGGGCTTGTCCGGGGCATTCGGAGGCGCAGGCGGGGTGGGGACGATGCTGGGTGTGCGCCGTGCAGCGGACGTGCTGGCGAAAGCGACATGGGTGCTCGCGACGGCTTTCATTTTCCTGATTTTCCTCATCAACCTCTTCTTCCTGCCTACGGAGGGTACGGAGGAGAGTATCATCAACCGACAGATGCAGGAACAGCCTCTGCGGACTTCTCCCCAGCAGACCGCCCCGCAGCAGGCGCCGACCCAGGAACCGGCTCCCCAGCCTCAAGGAGGGGGACAATAGGCACATCCCCGGGCGGACGGGATCTTATCGATCCATGTGCCGATCTCTTCAACGTCAGGCTTTTCTCAGCTTGATACGAAATGTCGTGCCGCGGCGCGGGTCGCTCGTGAGAACGAAGATCTTTCCCTTGTGGTAGTCTTCGACGATACGCCGCGAGAGGCTCAATCCCAATCCCCAACCGCGTTTCTTCGTACTGTAACCCGGCCGGAAAATATCTTTCCGCGTGCGGAGGTCGATGCCTTTGCCGGTATCCGAGACATCGATGATCGCGTTCGAGCCGGCGGTGTGGATGAGAAAATCGATGCGCCCGCTCGGTCCCTCGATCGCTTCCAGGGCGTTTTTCAGGAGATTCTCGAAAACCCATTCGAGGAGTTCGGCGTTGCAGAGGACCCGTGTATCACCCCCGGTATCCGTGCAGGTGATGTCGACTTTCTTGCCGAATTTCGGGAGGCGCCGTGTATAGTACGCGATGGAACGGTCCACGATGTCGCGGACATTCTGCGGTGTCAGCTCGGGGCGCGAACCGATCTTTGAGAACCGCAAAGCGATCCGTTGGAGCCGCTCCACGTCATTCCGCATCTCCTCGAGCAAACCACCGGCCGCCGAGGGAAGTGCGGGCGTTTCCCGCAACAGCGTCAACCAGCCGAGGAGGCTCGAGAGCGGTGTCCCCAGCTGGTGCGCGGTTTCCTTTGCCATGCCGACCCAGATGTTCGCCTGTTCCGTCCGCTTGATGTAGCTGAAACTGACGTAGCCGATGAAGATGAACAGTGCCGCGACGGCGATCTCGATGTACGGAAGGATGCGCAGTTGCTTGACGAGTGTCGACTCGTCGTAGTAGACGTACTGCGTGACGATCGTGTCCTGATAGGTCAGCACGAGAGGGGGCTTGTCGCTCATAGCCTCCATCCGCTTTTCGAGGAAAGCCGTGAGAGCCTCGCCCTTCAAGGCGGTGTCCACATCGATGTTCTTGTAACCCGAAGGCCTGCGGTTGGGGTCTGCAATGATGACGGGGAAATCGATTTTGTTGATGATTTCCTCCGTGATCAACGTGAGATCCGGGTTCTCCGAGGCTTGCTCGCTTCCGAGGTACTCGAGCGCCTTGACATAGAGGTCGGCGTACCGGTGCTCTTTCTCCTGGAGCTGGCGGACGATGTTCTGCGTGTAGAGGAGGAGGGCGATCACGATTCCGAGGGCGAGGACGAGGAGCGCGATCTTGATGTTCGATGATCCGGGGTTTCGGGGCATGTTCGATAAGAGGCGGTTTATGACTGCCATGAGAGGGAGAAAACCCGCCGGAGATCCAGGCAGGTGAAAGAGGACAGGTCCGAAAAACGCATCGCAAGCACGGAAACGCTACGAAAGTTTCGGACGATTTGAAAGGCGGCGGCTCGTACCCGTTCCTTCCATAGGGGTGTTGCAGGCTCGGCGCGGGAGCGGTTCCTCTCGGCGAGAAAAAGTGCCCCTTACCTGTCTGGTGGGAGGGATTTCCCCTCGAGAATACGGATGGAGCAGATGCGGTCGGATCCAGGCGAAGGAATCGCGTTGTGAGAAAGAGGGCGTCGATAGAGGGGAAGGCTTCGGTGGGAAGTTCCACGTAGCCTGGGTAGGTCGGAAAGGAAATATCCTCGTGAACGGGGAGACCTCGCGGCGTAATATTTTTCATTGTTCATCCGATGTTTTTTTCATATAATTAAAATTTGCAGTACGGAAATCAGGCTGGAACAATGCTCATCAGTATGACGGGTTATGGAGAGGCGACGGCGACGCGGGACGGCGTCACTGCGAGGGCTGAGATGCGGAGCGTGAATAACCGGTACTTCGAGTTTTCCGCCAGGCTGCCCCGCTCCATTCAGGTTCGGGAGAATGAGGTGAAAGAACTCGTCCGGAAAAAGCTTCACCGCGGGAAAGTGACGCTCAATGTTTCGGTCGAAAAGGTCGGCAGGACGCCGTCCACCCCTGTCGTAAACGTGCAGGCTGCGCGGGCGTGCTATACCGTTCTCGCATCGCTCCGCGATGCCGTCGGGGCTTCCGGCGACATCACGCTGGATATGATTCTTCGGTTCCCGGAGGTGCTCGTCGTGGAGGAACCGGATACGCTCGATTCTGCGGAATGGGAAACCGTCATCGAGGCGGTGACTGCCGCAACCGACATGCTCGCCGGCATGAGGGAGCGCGAAGGGGCCGAGTTGGCGAAGGATCTCGTGGCGCGGATCGATACGATGGAAACCGAACTGGCCTGCATCGAGGAGATGTCCCGCGGGAGAAGGGACGTGGAACGCGCACGCCTGCGGGAGAGGGTGGAAGAGCTCCTTCGCCCCGGCGAAATCGACCCACAGCGGCTCGAGCTCGAAATCGTTCTCCTCGCGGACAAGTTGGACGTGACCGAAGAGATAACCCGCTTCCGAAGCCATGTGCATTTCTTCCGATCCGCCCTCGATTCGGCCGATTCGGAAGGGAGGAAGCTCGGATTCCTGGTCCAGGAGATGAACCGGGAGGCCAATACCATCGGGTCGAAAGCGTACGATGCGGACATCGCCCATCGCGTCGTGATCATAAAGGAAGAGCTCGAACGCATTCGGGAACAGCTTCAGAATGTGGAATGAACCCGATGCTCTTCGTCATTTCCGCACCGAGCGGGGCGGGCAAGACGACCATCGCACGGGAAATCCTTCGAAGGTTTCCGGAATTTTCGTTCTCCGTATCCGCAACCACGCGGCCGCGGAGACCGGGGGAGAGGGACGGGGTGGATTACGTCTTTCTCTCCCCGGAGGAGTTCCGCCGGAGGATACGCGAGAACCGTTTCGTCGAGTGGGAAGAGATCTTCGGGAATTTCTACGGCACGCCCGTGGAAGAAATCACGCGCTCGGTCAGAGAGGGGAAACACCTGCTCTTCGATGTCGACGTGAACGGCGCGCTGTCCATCAAGCGTGCCTATCCCGAGCGCGCCGTGCTGATTTTCATCCGCCCTCCCGACATCGCGACACTGGGGGAACGGCTTCGCGGTCGGGGGGCGGAATCGGAAGAGACGATCGCGAGACGCATCGAGCGGGCGGAGTGGGAACTGACGAGGGCGGCGGAATTCGACCATGTCGTCGTGAATGACGAGCTGGACCGCGCGGTCGCGGAGGTGGAATCGCTCATCCGCCCCTACCTCGACGGCGTCGGAACAACGGGAAACAACAGGACGGAATAGAGTGAGGAGAGACGTATGACCCTGCAACCTCTCGAGTTGAAGGAACTCGACAAGCACACCACCAACATCTACGAAGCGATCGTCATCCTCTCGAAGCGCGCGCGCCAGATCAACGAGGAGATGAAGATCCGCCTGAACCAAGAACTGGAGATGTTCACGAGCCGCATCGACACGGACGAGGAAATCGAGACCAACCCCGAGCAGATGCAGATCAGCATCGCGTTCGAGAAGATGCCGAAACCGACCCAGCAGGCGGTGGAAGACCTGCTGAACAACCGGCTGCGACACGAGTACAAGGAAGAATGAACATCCTCGAAGGCAAGCGCATCCTCGTCGGCGTTACGGGGGGGATCGCGGCGTATAAGACGGCTTTTCTCGTACGCGAACTCGTCCGGCGCGGCGCAGAGGTGCGCGTCGTCATGACCCCGGCGGCGACGCGCTTCGTCGGGCCCACGACCTTCGCGGCCCTCTCGCATTCCGATGTCGTCACGGGTATGTTCCCCGCATCGGCAGGGGGAGGCAGTACGTGGCATATCACTCTCGGTGCATGGGCCGACGCGATGATCATCGCCCCCGCGACGGCGAACACGATCGCGAAAATCGCGACCGGTTTCGCGGACAATGCCTTGACGACGCTCGTGCTCGCACTCCGTTGTCCCCTCGTCGTCGCCCCCGCGATGGATGCCGACATGTACCGCCATCCCGCCATGCAGGAAAATCTCGAAACATTGCGGAGGAGGGGCGCGATCGTCGTCCCGCCCGAGGAGGGAGAACTGGCGAGCGGCCTGACGGGACCCGGTCGCCTGCCCGATATCGAGACGCTCTGCGCGGCGATCGAAGAGGCGGTGTACCCCGGATCGCGCGATCTCGAGGGTGTTCCCGTCCTGGTAACGGCGGGGCCGACGTTCGAGCGAATCGACCCCGTCCGCTTCATCGGGAACCACAGTTCCGGGAAAATGGGTTTCGCCATCGCCGCCGACGCGGCACGTCGCGGAGCTCGTGTTACGCTCGTGGCGGGTCCCGTGCACTTGCCTACGCCCCGCGGTGTCACGCGTGTGGACGTTACGTCCGCGGCCGAGATGTTCGATGCCGTTGCCGTCCGCTGTGATGCTGCTCGCGTGATCGTCATGTCCGCGGCGGTTGCGGATTTCCGACCGGAGCAGCCGGCAGCCGGGAAGATCAAGAAAGAGAGTGCTCCCGAAGGGCTCACGCTCCGCTTGGCGCTGACCACCGATATTCTGGCATACCTCGGGGAGCGAAAACGCGGTCAGGTCCTGGTGGGTTTCGCACTCGAGACGGAGGACGGGGAAGAGAACGCCCGGAGAAAGCTCGAGCGGAAACACGCGGACATCATCATTCTGAACAACCCTGCCGTGGAGGGTGCGGGCTTCGGGAGTGACACGAACGTCGTCACCCTCTATTTTGCCGACGGCAGCAGCGAAGAACTCGGTCTTCTGCCCAAGCCGGAGATCGCCCGGATCATCCTGGACCGCGTCGTCCACCTCCTTCCGCAAGCTTTGGCGTGATCATCGCTTTCTCGTAGATTCCGTTATCGATCACCACGCGAAACGGGAAACGGCGGATGTCCCCCAGCGTATCCGAATTGAACCGGTACCTTCGGCAGATACGCGAGCTCTACGGCGATGCGCTCATCCTGGAACGCACCGGCGAGAAGCGGGTGAACCATCATGGCTCTGCGACGGGCGATCTCTTCGAGGGGGACGGGGAGCATTCCTGGGAACAAGCCGAGTCGTTGGACGAACTCTACGAGCGCATCCGAACCTGCCGAAAATGCCCGCTCTGCGAGACGAGAACGAATTTCGTTTTCGGTACAGGAAGCCCGCACGCGGGCGTCGTTCTCATCGGGGAGGCACCGGGGGCCGAGGAAGACCTCCAGGGTGAACCGTTCGTCGGACGGGCAGGCCAACTCCTCAACAAGATTCTCGGTGCCATCGGTTTCCGGCGCGATGAGGTCTACATCTGCAACATTCTCAAGTGCAGACCTCCGAACAACCGCGACCCGTTGCCGTCCGAGGTGGAGAAATGCGAACCGTATCTCCACCGTCAACTCGATCTCATCCGACCGCGCATCATTCTCGCGCTCGGCCGCATCGCAGCGCAGACCTTGCTTCGGACGACGGACTCGCTGACCGTTCTCCGTGCGGGGCGTCACAGCTACCGCGGTATTCCGCTGGTCGTGACCTACCACCCGGCCGCCCTCCTGAGGAACCCGGGGTGGAAACGCCCGACATGGGAAGACGTTCAGCGGTTCCGTTCCTTGTATGACGGCTTGTGCGCGGGGGATACAGTCTAGGGGGTTGCATGCCGCAATACGATATCGGGAATATCCAGCAACCTGCAACGACCGTTGAGAGTGCAGGACGCCTCCCGCCCCAGGCCGTCGACATCGAGATGGCCGTTCTGGGGGCGATGCTCCTCTACGCGGATTCCGCGGCGTCCGTCGCGATCTCCATGATCACCTCGGCAGACGTTTTCTATAAAGAGGCGCACCGGAAGATCTTCGAAGCGATCAAGGCGCTGTACGGCAGGAAAGAGCCGATCGACACGATCACGGTGGGGGACGAGCTTTACCTCGTCCCCCTGCCCAGACCGGACCCCTGGCGGCCCGGCTCCGTTAGAGGGTTGAGCGACCCTGGCCCTGGTTTTGTTCCAACGCTTGCTCCGCGTGGCGGATCATTACTTTCACAATATTCCCACCGATCTTACCCCCAACGCGTCCGCAATCGCGCGAAGGAACGTCCCCCCAGTAGCCTTCTGTGATGCGGGGAGTGATGCCTAGTTCATCGGCCAGTTCGTATTTGAAGGCGTCGAGAACGGAGTCGGGGAG
>JARYLZ010000075.1 GCA_029907355.1 Bacteroidota bacterium
GCGATAGCGTGCATTTCTACCCGCAGTCGCAGACGACGTATAAGAAGTACCAGTGGAATTTCGGAGACGGGACAGGGTCGACCGAACGTCACCCGTGGCACCTTTTCCAGGGTCCAGGAACGTACATTGTCTGTCTGACGGTAACCGACACGACATCCGCCGGCACGTGTTACGATTTCTCCTGTGACACAATCGTCGTACCGCACTATATCCAGGTATACCCGAACCCAGCGAACAGTGCCATCCATTTCGCGGTACCACACGGCACGAATCCTGTCCGTTTAGAGATCGTCGACGACAGGGGGTGTCTGGTGTATCGCACAGACACGGAGTCGGCAAGCGGTTTCAGCGTCCCCACACAGGGATTGAGTTCAGGCGTGTATATATACAAGCTATCGGATGGTAAGGGTGTGGTACAATCCGGTAAGTTCATCGTCGTGAAGCGGTAACCCTCCTTTCACGCGGGATTGTTCATATCGGAAAAACTTGAACGGATGCACATGCGGTTCCCATGATCCGATACCGGCGAGGGTACTGGGGGGAAAGCACCGTCCCGGCATGTTCACGATAGCCTCGAGAGGGGTCGAAGCGCGCGTGCGGGCATGGGGGGAAAGGGGCTCCACACCAGCCGCTGTTCGGAGAATCGGGACGATTTTCCTATCTTTTTTCGGCTGACGCCCCCGTAGCTCAGAAGGATAGAGCAGCGGTTTCCTAAACCGTTGGTCGGGTGTTCGAATCACCCCGGGGGTACAAACTGCAAAGTGCTTCTTCACGGTGGGAGGAATGGTATGACTCGAGCTGGCATCCAGGGGGAACCGATTTCCCTCTCGCGTTGTTCTTTTGTGCGGAATGCGATTTCTTTTGTCGCATATCGATTGCTGAAAATCGAACACTGAAATAAGTATCCCATCAAGAAACACATCACATGACGCGGAGGAACACATGCTGAGCGAAAACATGGTTCGAAAAATCAACGAGCAGATCATTGTCGAGCATGAGTCGTCGAACCTCTACCTTCAGATGTCTGCCTGGTGTGCTGTGCACGGGTTGGCGGGCGCTGCAGCGTTCCTGAAGGCGCATGCGGAGGAAGAGCGCATGCACATGTTGAAATTCTTCGATTATCTCCTCGAAACCGGAAACATGGCTCTTCTCGGACCTGCGGAGCAACCGAAGCACGAGTACGAGTCCCTTGAGGCCATGTTCACGCAGATCCTCAACCACGAGCGTTTCGTGACGGGGAAGATCAACGAACTGGTGGCCCTCGCTTACGAGGACAAGGACTATGCCACGCTGAACTTCCTCCAGTGGTTCGTTGCGGAACAGCGCGAAGAGGAGAGCCTTTTCAGTTCCATCCTCGATAAGATAAAAATGATCGCCCCCGACGGAAGGGGCCTGTATTTCGTCGATCGCGAACTGGCCCAGGCGGCGGCCGCACCGCCGCAACCCGAAGCCTGACGCCGCCGCGCGGAAGACGGGGGAATATGCGCCGCATCGTCATCGGACGGTGCGGCGTTTCGTTTCATGCCCCATCGCCGCCATCGAACGGCCGGCATCACGCGTGCGAGACATATGCGGACGTGCGAATTCGAAGGGGTCTTTTCCGTATATTTCATCGATATATCCGTTCACAAGCAGCGGAATGTTCCTTTCATGCGCCTGACAACGTATTTCGTCCCGACCCTCAAGGAAATCCCCGCGGACGCGCAGATGCCGAGCCACCGGCTGATGCTCCGCGCGGGGATGATTCGCCCACTCTCGGCGGGCATCTACTCTCTTCTCCCTCTCGGCTGGCGTGTGTGGCGGAAGGTCATCGAAATCATCCGCGAGGAGATGGACCGCATCGGCGGGCAGGAGTTCCACCTGCCGGCGCTCAACCCTCGCGAACTCTGGGAAGAGACAGGCAGAGTTGCGGCCTTCGGCGACACCATGTTCCACATCAAGAACCGCGATTACGTGCTCGCGCCGACGCACGAGGAAATCATCACGAGCATCGCGCGGGGTTCGGTGCGTTCGTATAAAGATATGCCGCAGATCTGGTACCAGATCCAGACGAAATTCCGCAACGAGCCGCGCCCGCGTTCGGGCGTGGTCCGCGGAAGACAGTTTACGATGAAAGACTCATACTCGCTGGACGGTTCGTGGGAAGGGCTCGACGAGAGCTACCGCAAACACCACGAGGCGTATTGCCGCATTTACGACCGCTGCGGGTTGAAATATTTCGTCGTCGGCGCCTCGAGCGGGGCGATGGGGGGGAGCGGTTCGGAAGAGTTCATGGTCGAGTCCGATGCGGGGGAGGATCTCTGCGCCTTCAATCTCGAGAGCGGGTATGCCGCGAACATCGAGGTCGCGACCTCGGCCGTCCCGCCGGTCGGCCGTCTGGAAGCGAACCCGCCCGCGGAAAAATTCGCGACGCCCTTCGCGAAGTCCATCGACGACCTCGTCGAGCAGTTCGGCATCGAGGAGACCCGCTGTGCGAAGTCGCTCGTCTATTTCGCGGACGAGACGCCTTACCTCATCTTCATGTGCGGGAACGACCAGCTCAACGAAGCGAAACTGCAATCCGCGCTCGGCGTTTCCCACGTGCGACCCGCACGCGATGAGGAACTGGCCGAGCTCACGGGCGCCGATGCGGGTTCCATCGGTCCCATCAACCTGAAGACGCCTCTCCCGCAGATCGCCGACCGTCGTATCGCCCACGCGAACGGGATGGTCAGCGGCGCCAATGAGAACGGTTTCCACTACCGCAATATCGACCTCGACCGCGACGCTGCCATCACGGCGTACCACGACCTGAGGATGGTCGAGGAAGGCGAGCCGGACCCTCTCGGCGGGCGGCCGCTCCGCGTCAAACGCGCCATCGAGGTTGGGCACGTGTTCAAGCTCGGGACGAAGTACTCCGAGGCGATGGGAGCGACGTTCCTCGATGCGCAGGGCCGCGAACAGCCGATCATCATGGGGTCATATGGAATCGGCGTGGAGCGCATCGTCGCCTGCCATATCGAACAGCGGCATGACGACGACGGCATCATCTGGCACCCCAACATCGCCCCGTTCCACGTCCAGGTGACCGCGCTGAAGATCGAGAGCCCACTCGTGCGTGAATCGAGCGAGAGGCTCTACACCGATTTGCGCGAGGCCGGTTTCGAGGTGCTCTTCGACGACCGTGCCGGCCTCAATCCCGGTTTCAAGTTCAAGGATGCCGATCTGCTCGGCCTCCCCCTCAACGTCATCGCCGGCGAAAAGAACCTGAAGAACGGCAACATCGAAATCAAGATTCGCGCGACCGGCGAACGCCGCATTCTTCCCATCGGCGAGGCGGTCGAAGCCTGCGCTGCCCTCCTCGACGAACTTCGAAAAACCTGACTCGTCCCCGCTGTTTCCCATTCCCTTTAGGGCATACTGCTATACACCGCTGCAGAGATCGTGCGGTGGGCCGACTTCTCCACCTGCCGCTTCGAGCCGGAGCATGTGCAGTGAGCCGGTCTCTTCACTCAGCGGTGTTTCAGTTTATCCACCTTCGGGCGGATGACGAGACGGCAATACGCCGCGTTGGGGTTTCGCCGGAAGTAATCCTGGTGATACGCTTCAGCGGGGTAGAAGGCTTTCAGTGGCAGGATCTCGGTTACGATTTCGTCGTGGAACATGGCTTGCGCTTTCCGCTTCGATTGTTCCGCCGCACGCCTTTGCTCCTCGCTCGTCGTAAAGATAACGGAGCGGTACTGCGTCCCCTCGTCCGGTCCCTGCCGGTTCGGCGTCGTGGGGTCGTGCGATTTCCAGAACAGCTCGAGGAGATCCGCGTACGATACGCGCGAGGGGTCGAACGTAATGCGGACGACTTCGGCGTGGCCCGTCTCTCCGGTGCAAACCTGTTCGTACGTCGGGTCGGGGACGGTGCCCCCTGCATAACCGGACGTGACGTCGATCACGCCGTCCACCGTCTCGAAGACGGCCTCGATGCACCAGAAACACCCCCCGCCGAAGACGGCGGTTTCGTATTCGTTCATAGGTATAGGACGTTGTTTGTGGAGAAAAGTCATGGCAAGGGTAGCGACGAGAGCGGACACTGCAGCAATAATGGCGACAATTCCTGTCGCGAGAGACCGATGACCCCGGCGCATTGCACCCCGCCTCATCGTTTCACCCAATGAGGCATGCCTCTTGGTACGTGTTTCCCAGTCACCCCTGCCCATCATTTCAAAAAGAAAAGCCCCTCCGCTCCCTCCGCTTCTCCGTGTGATCCCGTAGAAAAGCCCCTCCGCTCCCTCCGCTCCTCCGTGTGATCCCAAAAAGAAAAACCCTCCGCTCCCTCCGCTTCTCCGTGTGATCCCGTAGAAAAGCCCCTCACCTCACTTCAACACGACCATGCTTCTCGAGAGACGACTCTTCTCGTACTCGAGGTGGTAGAAATACGGCCCGCTCTCCATCCCCGATGCATCGAAATGCACGGCGTGCGTCCCTGCGCTCTTTCGTTCGTCGACGAGAACGGATCGTTCGCGGCCCAGTGCATCGGTCACGGAGAGACGAACGTCGCCCGTTGCGGGGATGCGGTAGACGATGGTCGTGACAGGGTTGAAGGGGTTGGGGAAGTTCTGTTCGAGGACGAAATCGTCTGGCCCGCGGTGTGAGAGGGTAACCGTCGCCTCGGGGGAATAACCGAACGAACCGTCCGTGTCGATCTGCTTGAGTCGGTAGACAAGGGTGCGGGCATGAGGGGGTAGGTCACGGTCGACGAACGTATAGAGCTGGAAACCGATGGTCGAGCCCCGGCCCTCTACGAAACCGATTTCGTCCCAGGCGTTGGCGGTGGGTTCGTTTCGTTCGATGAAGAAGCCCGCGTTGCCTGTTTCGGATGTCGTGCGCCACGTAAGGCGGACGGCATCCCCTTCTTGGACCGCGGAGAAGGAAGCGAATTCCACGGGTGTCGTCACGGCGAGCTGGTAAACGCTCCGGCCATGCGTAGCGGCGAGCAGCATCCCTGTGCGCGGGTGAATCTCGAGATCGGCGATGACGCATTTCGGCATGCCAGTCCCGAGTATGTTCCACGTGCGTCCGCTGTCGGTTGTCGCATACACGCCGAGGTCCGTGCCGACGAAGATGTTCGCCGGATTGATGGGGTCGATCTCGAGGGCGTTTTTCGGGATCGCGGGGAGGTTGCCTGCAATGGAGACCCAGGATGCGCCGCGGTTCGTCGTGCGGAATACCCCTTCCGAAGCGTAGCCGGAGTAACAGGCATAGAACGTGCTGTCGTTCTTCGGGTCGAATTGAAGGTCCTTGCAAGTCCGTGACGGGAGGCCGTTCGATATCGGGAACCACTCGATACCCCCGTCTTCCGTCACCCAGACACGGCCGTTCGTGTAGCCGACGAGCATGCGACTCGGGTTCTTCGGCGAGACGGTGATGACGTTGATCGAGGAAGAAGAATCCATGTTCCCGTGGAATGGGAACCAGCGCTCACCGCGGTTCGTGGTCTTGTAGAGCTGTTTGGTCGTCGCCGTGAAGAGCACCTGCGGGTTCGTGGGGTGGATGGCGACGGGTGCAACCCATAAGCTGTTCCCGAAAAGGCCGGTGTTGGCGGAAATCCACGTTTTCCCGCCGTCCGTCGTACGCGTGTGGTTGCCGTACTGGTACTCGCCCCACATGTAGTTCGTGTCCGTGTAGTCGATGACGAAGTAGCCGCCGTCTCCGCCTAAGGCTTGCCCCCAGCTCACGCCCGGGCTGCGGCGGATCTTCGTCCCGTTGTCCTGCGTTCCGCCGCCCATGAGTTCAGGGTTCTGGAGGGCGATGCCGAGTTCGTAGAACTGCGTGATCGGGAGGTCGGCGTTCAGGCTGCTGTATGTCGTCCCGCCGTTGATGGATTTGTACATGCCTCCGTCGTTTCCGAGGTACATGA
This sequence comes from Bacteroidota bacterium, assembly GCA_029907355.1. Lineage (GTDB taxonomy): Bacteria > Bacteroidota > Ignavibacteria > SZUA-365 > SZUA-365 > JARYLZ01. The sequence continues at coordinate 5,891 of JARYLZ010000075.1, forward strand.
TATCGGGGTGCGAGGGGGAGAACTCGATGGCGTGTTGGTCCACGTGGATGCCGGAGCGCGCAGTCCAAGAGTACCCGCCGTCCGTGCTCATGTAGAGTCCGACGCCCCCGCTGAGGATGCGGTCCGGGTTCGTCGGGTGTACGGCGATGTCGCAGAGGTACCATCCGTAAGTGGAGAAGAAATTCGGGGTGCTCGAGGAACTCGTTTTGAACCAGGTGTGGCCGCCGTCGGTCGTCTTGACGATGGCTTTCAGCGAACTGGTCCCCTTACCGTTGACGATGACGGCGTACATGATGTCCGGCTGAGCGAGGCAGAGGTCGATGGCAAGCCTGCCGACGCTATCGCCCCGGACGCCGATATCGAGCTGTGTCCAGGTCGCCCCGGAATCCTCGCTCCTCATGACGCCGATTCCCTGGACGGCGGCGAAGACGAGGTTCGGGTTGGTCGGGTGGAGGAGAACGTCGTGGACCACGCCCGAGATGACGCGTTTCCACGTCCTCGCCGAGTCCGTCGAGCGGTACATGCCCTGGCGCGCGGCAGCAAGAACGATGGCGGGGTCCGTCCGGTGGACACGGATTTTCCCGATGTTCGCCGCGAAAGCCCCGCCGATGGGGAACCATGTGGCGCCTGCATCGGTGGATTTCACGACACCGATGCCGGGATACGAGTCTGCGCTCCCGTTCGCCTCGCCGGTCCCGACGTAAATGATGTCGGGGTTCGTGGGGTCGATATCGATGGACCCCATCGCCATCGTGGGAAGATCATCCGCGACAGGGGTGAAATGTGCGCCGCCGTCGGTGGATTTCCATATCCCGCCGTCAGCGGCGGTGAAGTAGACGATATCCGGGTTGGTGGGGTGTATCGCCACACCCGTGACGCGGCCCCCGATGTTGTTCGGGCCGACCAGCGCCCAGGCTCCTCCTGTGCCTTTCGCGAGCGCGGCCGCCGGCTTGTGGATCGGCATCGCCTTCGAGCGGAGCCACGCTTCCTCTCTCGCACCGGTGGGCACAACACCGTTTTCGCCGAGCCTCTCGAAGCGGAACCAGCGATAACGCTGGCGGATGAAGTCCTCGCTGTCGCGGAAAAGGATGTTGCCGTCTTCTGCCCCCCGGTAGTCGTACGGCATCCCATTCTGTCCTCTCGCCGCAGGGAGATAAATGAGGAAAAACAAGGAGAGGGCGACGATTTTCGCGAAAAATCCTCTTCGTATCATTGAGTCTTCTTCGAAATGGATGGTGCTGTCGAAAACCTCTCTGCAGGGAAAATATTCTGTCGCACACCCACTTTGACATGGCATGTGCATCGCTGCGGAAAGATTTTCATCGATTTCAATATCGCTTTTTGAAGAACGATATCCGAACCTCGCATGCAGGCAGAGCGTGAACGCCGTCCGCATCTCGTATCCGCCGTAGGCAATGTATTCCCTGGAAGCCGTGCCTGTGTGTTTCAACCATGTCGGATTTCGGCGCGTGGGATGTCGATGACCAGCCGTTCGCCGGGTGTCGTGATGGTGAGAACGCCGCTGCCGCGCCGCGACGAGAGCCATGGGCTGTCGAAGAGCATGTCGAGAGACCGTTTTTGTGCGATGCCGTTCACGCGAAGAGATTTCCCGATCCGCGCTTCGAGGCGGTCCCCGAAAATCGTCCGGTAAGCGACCAGCCCTTTCGTGAAGAACGCCGACGTATCCGGGACGGTGCGGAGAATCCGCGTACGGAAAGACGCGTACGAACCGGTTTCCGCGCGGGAAGCGACCTGCACGACCGCGCCGTTCCTGCGATACCGCGAGAAAATGCGCCTCCCGAATTGTTCATTGGTCAGGCGTCCCGGTCGAAGCGGGTAGTACGCCAAGTAGACATCGCCCGCTTTTATCGTGATCCAACCCGTCCGGAGGCTGTCGATGTCGAAGGCGTCCACATGGAGGGGGAGGAAACCGCAGATGAAGGGAAAGCGCTTGATGTCGGGGATGTCGTAGAGTGCGATGACCGTGTTTTTATGCTGGAAGATATACTCGAACGGAGACCCCCCGACGGTCTTCGTCGTCGTACCGTAATACGGGTCTTCCGAGGCGACGATGCGGTAGGCAGTCGCGGCGTCGTGGGGGTGGAATTCCGTCAGCGGTGCCGCTTCGGAATACGGGTGCATGGTGAAGAGCGTCGTGCTGCCCGTATCGCACCACCACGTCACGTCCCATGTGTGCTGTTCCCGCGGTTGGAGCAGGCCGCCGTCGACGTGGCCGACCATGTAAGGGGGGGCGATATACGTGGATTTCACGACGCTTCGCGTCCGGACCGTGTCCCGACGGATGCGGTCCGCGCTGCGTTTCACCTCGACGGCGGTGAACGGTTGCTTCTTCCCCAGTGCGAGGTGCATGACCGCTTTGGGGGGACGATAGTCGAACAGCGTTGCGATGTACTGTTCACGCGAGTATGACTGCACCCCGTCACCGAAATAGAGCCACGCCAGGGTGGAGAGATCGGAGGAGAGCGGCTGCATCGCCGAGTACATGTTCTCCCGGCCGTGCGCACCGCCGAACTGCCCGCCGATATACTCGTGGAAATAGTCCGCAAGGAGCCACGTCGCCATGACGCGTGCTCTATCGCCGAGGCTTCGGTCGGAGGAGAAGCGGTCGATCGCCAGCATTGCCGTGAAGAACAAGGGGCCGTACGTGGGCGAGTCGAAATCCTGCTGGCCGAATGCCGCCGTCGTTCGGATCCACTCGTCGAGTTCGGAAGCCGCGGATCGACGGTTCTCTTCCGTGGTCAGACCGTTGTACCATGCGGCGGCAGGGCCCAAACCCTCTGCGGCGAGGAGGTGTGCGGCGGCCGCCGCGACGCGCTGGTGTTCGGACTGCATGGGGAGGAGAGGAACCGACGCCCAGAGACGGCGGTACGCTGCCTGCGTGGAGTCGGGGAGGCGGTCCCGCGCGAACAGGTAAGCGAGAGCGAGGCGGAACCGCGCCACGATATCCGACGGTTCCGACTGGAACATCTCGTGGAGGATGCGGCAGCCTTGCCCGCGGAGGCTGTCCCTGAAGGTACGCTCCAAGGCGCCGTATACGTCTGCGCTTGTTTTCGGCCCGGCGAAGAAGTTGCGGACCGAGTCGACACGGTCTTCCATGGGGGATTGCGCATGGCAGGATACCGCCAAGAGCATACACGCGATCAGGGGAAAACGTACTGCCGATACCAACGCTCGTACAGGGTGAACCGTGCGATGGATCATGGCAGCACCGTGAGTTGAGAAATGGAACCGGTGCGAAGTGTGAACTGGCGCCACAACCTGCCTCCATCATCGGAAATGTACGCGCCGTTTCTCGTCCCGGCATAGAGAATATTCGATCGCAGCGGGTGATGGGCGAGCACCGTGATGTCGAGGATCGTCAAACCGGCGCTGACGTTTTTCCAACTCCTCCCGCCGTCGGAACTCTTGAGAATGCCGCGGTCGTGCGTTCCGACGAAAATCACTCCTGCACTGTCCGGGTGGAACATCGCAGCCTGCACGGGTCCCCCGAATTCCGGCGAGTCGAGGTCCTTCCACGTCGCACCGCTATCATCGGAGTACCACAGCCCCGAATCCTCGCCGAGAGCGAGCATGCGCCCTGTTCCGGCGGGGTCTTTCGCGAATGTGTGGATCCGTTTTCCGCGCAGGCCGAGATGGATCCACGACATCCCATGGTTTTCGCTTTGGTACACACCGTCGGCTGTCGCAATGAGGATCGACGTTCCACACCGCATGATGTCGGAGACGTAGCGGCCGTCCAAGGGACGGAGCCCCTTGCAATGGGTCGCCCAAGTCTCTCCCCCGTCCGTCGAGATATGGAACCCGGTCGAAGTGCCGAGGAAAACGGTGTCGCCGGTCGTTTCGACGGCGAGAGCCGCACCGAAGCGAGACTCACCGGCGACGAGTTTCCAGGTGAGTCCGCCGTCCTGGGAACGGAGAAGGCCTTGATCGACGGCGAGATAGAGGAGGGAAGCCTCGCCGTCGGCGACAGCGAGGTCGTTCGACCGGTTCGTGCTCCAGCCGACCGACGTCCATGTCGCCCCGCCGTCTTTGCTGACGGCGACACCGGTGTACACCGGAGGCATTCCGGGATAAGCATGCGGGACAGGCGTTTCGTACATGCAGGCGAATATGCGTGCGGGGGCCGGCGGGTCTTCGGGGAGCAGGAGGGCATGCAACTCGAATTGCGCAGCGAGAAAAGCCAGGAGAGCGACGACCGCCGGTACCCGTTTCGGAAGAGACGACCGGGTCCGCTGTCGGGGAGGGTTTTTCTGAGAGACAGTGCGTTGTGCGTGCCTCATATCGCTTGTCCCGTTCAGTATTCTTCGCTGTCGACGCGCTGGATGTCGGCACCGAGACGGCGGAGTTTCACTTCGATGGACTCGTAACCGCGGTCGATGTGGTAGACGCGCAGAACCTCCGTTTTCCCCCGTGCGATGAGGCCTGCCACGATGAGTGAAGCGCTTGCGCGGAGGTCGGTCGACATGACCTTGGCCCCCGTCAGTTGCTTCACGCCCCGGACGATGGCCGTGTTCCGCGATATGTCGATGGAAGCGCCGAGGCGCTGAAGTTCCGGCACGTGGTTGAAGCGATCGGGGTATATCGTTTCCGTCACGACGGAGGCCCCTTCGGCCGTTGCCATCAACGCGATCCATTGGGCCTGCATGTCCGTAGGGAACCCCGGGTAGATGGCCGTCGTGACGTCGACGGGGAGGAGCGGCCCTTCGCGCGAGATGGTGACCGAATCGACATCGACCACGATATCGCATCCCGCCTCCTGCAAGCGTGTCGTGATGGCCTCGAGATGCTCGGGGCAGGCATTGGTCAATGTCACTTTCCCTCCCGTCGCGGCCACCGCCGTGAGGAACGTCCCGGCTTCGATCCTATCGGGAATATTGTGGTCGTCCGCGGGGTGCAGTTCGTCGACGCCTTCGATGGTGAGGTGGTTGGTCCCGATGCCCTCGATGCGGGCTCCCATGCGGACGAGGAAATGCGCCAAGTGCGTGATTTCCGGTTCGAGAGCGGCGTTCGCGATCACGGTTGTACCGTGTGCGAGAACGGCTGCCATGAGCGTGTTACCCGTCGCGCCGACGCTGGAGATGTCGAACGAGACGACAGCCCCTCTCAGACGTTTCGCGCGGGCCACGACGTACCCTTCCTCGATCGAGATCGATGCGCCGAGTTTCTGCATCGCTTTGAGGTGGAGATCCACCGGCCGCGGTCCCCATGCGCAGCCACCAGGGTACGAGACACGGGCGAATCCGAACCTGCCGAGAAGGGGGCCGAGCACGTAAAAGGAAGCACGCATTTTTTTCACGAGGTCGTAGGGCGCTTCCATGCTCGTGATATGGGTCGTGTCGAGTTCCAGCGTCATCCCCGGGTGTTTGACGCCCACGCCCATGCGCTCGAGGAGGGTAGACATGGTCGTGACGTCTCGGAGCCTCGGTGTGTTCGCGAGTCGGCAGACTCCGCCTGCGAGGATGGTAGCGGGCATCAGCGCAAGGGTAGCGTTTTTCGCGCCGGAGATTTCCACCGTCCCGTTCAGCCGGTTCCCTCCTCGAATCACGAACTTGTCCATAGTATTCGTCTTCTCGCAGTGCCGTTCGAACGTAAAAATAACATGTACAACGCATATCCTTTTCATGGCCATGCTATGAGCGGAGGGAATTGCAGTGACCGCGTCATCGGTTGCCGTGCCCAGGGGCGATGGGTATATTCGCGCAGCGTCATTTCTCGCGGGAGTGCATCAGGAACGGAATCGTCTCATGGCATCGTACACCAGGTATCTCACGGTCGCATTCACGGCGCAGCTCAACATCGTTGCACTCGTCGCGGCAGCGGCGTTCAGCCTCGTGGCTTGGACCCCTCTCCCTCTCCTCATCGGTGCGGTCGGCGAGGCGGTATGGCTCATGACGGCACCGTTGATCCCCGCGTTCCGGCGGGGGGTCGATGCAAGGCGAGCACGGGTCCGACGACTGGACGCCGACGCCGCTCTGGAGAGGGCTGCGCGTTCGCTTCCCCCTGATCTGCGCGCACGGCTCGGAGACGTGTCCGCGCGTGCCGAGCGCATCCGCAAAAAGGTCGCGGAAACATCCGGCGTTGAGCGGAAACTGATGGACCGACCGCTCGAACGGCTCGATGTGGTTGTCGATCGTTACGCGCAGGTTCTGGGCGACATTGCGGCTCTGCAATCCCTTCTCTTCGAGAACCCTCCTTCGGAGGTGGAATCGCGCCTCCGCTCGATCGAGGCGGAGGAGAATGTAGCGGATGAACGCATGCGTGCCATATACGCTCAGCAACGCGAAATTCTCGATCGCCGCATCGACAAACTCCGCGAGGCCGAGCGGAACCTGCGCATGCTCCGCGCTCGCGCGGACACGATCGAGGACACACTGAAACTGATGGAGGAGCAAACGCTCGTCATCCAGGATCCGGATGCGGCCGGCACCCAACTCAATGCCCTCTTACAGGAAGTGGATGTCGTCGGTACGGCCATCGGAGAGTTGAGGGAAGACCTTGCGACCTTCGACCGACAACTCCTCAACTCGTTAAGGGAGGAGAGGTCACACGGAGGAGCGGAGTAAGCGGAGGCTTTTTCAAAATAACACAGCGGAGGGGCGGAGTAAACGGAGGGTTACTTTTTAATGATATCACAACGGAGCAGCGGTGTGAGCGGAGAAATGCTTTTTCCAAGATCACAGCAAGAGGGGAGGTTTAACCATACTTCGTACTTCGCCCTTTGTTCTTAGAGATGTCATCTCAATACCTCACGCCCTTAATCATGGCCCATTCGAAAAATGTTCTTCGCTGCGTTCATCTTTCGAAGTTATCACATCATACGCATCATATGTTTTCCCCTCTTCCTCCGCTACCTCCGTTCCTCCGTGTGATCCCATAGGAAAAAACCTCCGCTACCTCCGTTCCTCCGTGTGAGTCCGAGGAAGTAATAATCGGCGGATGCCGTCACGGAGTAATGGGACATTGAAATTCAGTAACAACCCTACCGGCATGTTGCATAAGCGCATGTACGTCAATAATTGGGCGTCATGGATGGGGAGCAGTCGGTCGACGGATTTCACCTCTAAGATGACCGTTTGCTGGACGACGAAATCGAGCCGGTACCCGCAATCAAGTTCCAGCCCATCGTATTGGAGGGGAAGAATTTTCTGCTGTTCGAAGATGATGCCCTGCTTGCGGAACTCATATGCGAGGCATTTCTGGTATGCCGACTCGAGGAGTCCCGGCCCAAGAGTGTTGTGTACCTTCAAGGCACAGCGGATGATCGGTTCGGTGACGTATGCAAATTCCATCGCGTTCGCGATAAGGCGAACGCTCATCGAGGGTTCGATGTTCCCGAAAGGGGGCTACGACATCCGTCCCATGAGGCGGAGAATCCACGCATGAAGGCGATGGATAAACATCGTGTCGTGGAAGAACATAAACGGGCAATATCCCCCTACGAGGTATAGGCCCAGTTCCTGTGCAAGGGAAGGGATATTCGGATCGATGGACTGTCGACCCGCTGTACCGAATACCCAAACGTGTCGTATGCCTTTTTGAGCGCACTCTCGAACCGACGCTGTTACGTCTTTTTTTCGCCGAATGATGAATGCGGCTTCGACATCCTCGGGCAGAGCGGATATCGATGGATAGCAGACGACACCACCGATTTCATCGGCATGAGGGTTGACAGGGTAAACGGCGTATCCGCGCTTTCGGAACTCTTCGAACAACGTCCTGCTCATGTGTTTTTCATCCCTCGAAAGCCCGACGAACGCCAGGGAATGTTTCGAGAGAAAATCATTGGTACGGGTTTGAAGATTGTCTGATGGTGTCATTTCGTTCTCACACGGAGGAGCGGAGGAAGCGGGGTGAGCGGAGGTTGTTTCCTAAGAGATTACACGGAGGAGCGGAGGGTGGAGGGCGCAGAGGGGGAGTGAAAGGAAGGGGAGAGTTTTTCCAGATTTCTATTGAAGTCTCTCTCGCCGTAGGATCGTTCCTTCTCTAAATGCTTTGCGCGCTATTACAAGGGAAGCTTATGAGCAAACATAACTGTTGGTTCATGCAAAGCGAAGGAAACATCTTCGGGGAATTCCTATGTGAATGCGCTCATGGGGAAAGCTTATCTGCGAAGTGTGACGTAACAAGTTTGACAATATCAGGTTCAAATCAACTGCGGTATTTTCTTTGTTACGACGAGACAAGATGCGCGAAGAAGTTGTATCGTTTAAAAGGGATTGAAGTATATGCGGCACACTCCATGTTAGGATATCATTTCCCATCCAGCCATTCTTCTCTAACGGTACTTTACGAACGAAACAGCCTTCCCCCTCTTTTTCACTTGAAAACCATCTCATTTCACGAGATTTCACACTTACAACACCATACCTCTTTTCATGTGAACGGTGAAGAATGTTCCTTCCATTTCATCTCCTTTCCCTCCTTGATCCGCATGTATCTTATTAATTCAAATTGATTAAAAACCCTCCGCCCCCTCCGCTTCCTCCGCTCCTCCGTGTGACCCCATTGAAAAAGACCTCCGCTCCCTCCGCTTCTCCGTGTGATCCCATTTAAAAAAACCTCCCCTTCCTCCGCTCCCCCGTGTGAGTCCCCCCTCGCTCCATGGTTTTAATATGACCATTCGTTGTCGTTACATTCGCAAGTGGAACTTGTCATGTCTCCTGTCATCTGTTTCGGTGAACTCCTCCTCCGCCTCCGCCCGCCGGCGATGGAAGTGCTTTCCCGGCCGACGACGTTCGAAGCCGTATTCGGCGGCGCGGAAGCCAACGTCGCTGCGTCGCTCGCCGCGTTCGGGATGGAAACGGAGTTCGTGACCCGCCTGCCGGACAACCCCCTTGGCGATGCCGCTCTCCGTTCACTCCGCGCGGCCGGGGTCGGCACGCGACATGTCCTTCGGGGCGGGACGCGTATCGGCATCTATTTTCTGGAGCAGGGCATTTCCATCCGCCCCTCGCGTGTCGTGTACGACCGTGCTCAC
>JARYLZ010000076.1:0-8399 GCA_029907355.1 Bacteroidota bacterium
GTGCGGGTGGTACTTGCCGAGCACCTCGCCGACGATGCGGGCGGATTTCTTGTACGGGCGGTTCGGCCCGAGACCGAGTTCGTTCATGCCGAAGAGAATCCGCCGGTGCACCGGTTTCAACCCGTCACGGACATCCGGTAGAGCGCGGGAAACGATGACGGACATGGAGTAATCGATATACGAACTCTTCAGTTCCTCTTCGATGCTGACAGGGAATATTCGTTCCGATGGTGTGGTCATTTTGCTCGAAAGAAGCTCACGGGTCATGATATGGAGTACATCAATAAAAGGTACGAAAAATATCGCCGGCATGAAATCGCGATAGTCGTTCAGAAGGGTGCGACCGCCTTTTCGTTCGCTGTTTCCGCCCCGGAAAGCGGGATCGCGTCCGCTCGTCATTCGGCACGAATTGTTTTTCCCCGCGCAGCCGAGTACATTTTTTATTTCGGGAAGATCATCTCGTCCTTATGAAGACGGCGGAAACCCAGAGAATACTCCTGAAATTTCGGCGTCATCTCGAGAAGAAACGGAAGAACCCGAACACGGTCCGCTCATACACGAACGATGTCCGGCAATTCCTCGCGTGGTTCTCGTGCACCTATGGTCCCGAGTGCGACCTCCGCCGCATCGAGCGGAGCGATATCATGGATTTCCGCACGTACCTGCAGACGCGGAGAGCATCCTACGCTTCCGTGAATCGCCGCCTCACGGCTCTGCGGCAGTTCTTCGACATGTGTGTTTCGACGGGTCTGCTTGAAACGAACCCTGTTGCGGACATCGCAGGTGTTCCGCCCGTCCCTTCCATCCCGTCGATCCTGACCAGGAAAGAAGCCCAACTCCTCGTACGGGCGGTCGAGAGGCTCGAACGCCCTCTCGAGACCGTCATCGTCCATCTTCTGCTCCACGCCGGCTTGCGCGGCAGCGAGATTTGCGGGCTGACGGTGGGGGATGTGCATCTCACGCCCCGGCTGGGCCGACTTTTCATCCGTGGACGGCGGAATCGGACCATGCGTTTCGTCATGTTGACGACGCGCTCCGTCGCGGCGCTCCGGCGTTACCTGAGGCGGCGCGGTATCCTGGCCCTTCCCCGCCGCCTGCGCGCCGAGCCGCTGCTCGTGAATCGGGAAGGGAACCCGCTTACCCAGCAGGCCGTGGACCAGATCGTCAAGCGCGTGGGGAGGGAAGCGGGGATACCCAACGCGACGCCCACGATACTTCGCAATACCTATGCCGTCCGCATGCTCCTCCAGGGGGAGCCCCCCAATTCCGTGAAACGCATGCTCGGCGTCACATCGGTGCGGAACCACTTGCGGCTGGTCGAAAGGATTCGTCTTGCGCAAATCCCGTATTGAACGAAGAACGATGGAACCGTCGATTCAACCGGAAGATCTGCTCGCGTTGTACCGCATCGGGGTCTTTCCGATGGCCGATGATGATGGGGGGATTTCCTTGTACAGTCCAGACCCGCGGGGGATTCTCGACCTCGATGCCTTTCGCGTTCCGCGTTCCCTCCGACGGGTCATCAAGGCGGATGTGTTCCAGGTGCGTATCGATACGGCGTTCGAAGAGGTCATCACCGCCTGCGGGGACCGCCTCGATACCTGGCTATCCAAGGAACTCATCGCGTGCTACATCGCTCTTCACCGTTACGGGGCAGCGCACTCGTTCGAGGCGTGGTACGGGGACGAGCTCGCAGGCGGTCTGTACGGCGTTGCGATCGGGGCGGCGTTCTTCGGAGAATCGATGTTCACGCGAAAAACGGATGCCTCCAAAGTCGCTCTCGTCGCGCTGGTTTCTTTCATGAAAGAACACGGCATGACGCTCCTGGACACGCAGTTCGTCACCCCCCACCTGGAGCGCTTCGGAGCGGCGTGGATACGCCGCACGGAATATCTCCGCCGCCTGGCGGCCGCGCTCGACTCCCCGGACCGCTTTACGCGTTAAGGTCCATCCCGTTTCCCGCCGTAAGGTGCGACTCGCGGCGTTTCACGCGTCATACATCGTCGAAGGGGCGCTTGAGGAGATCCCGCGAGATCGTGTCGGCGTCGGGGATGTCGACGAGGCTCCCGGGCTGCTGAAGCACCCAAGCCGCTACTGCGTTCGCGAACCTCACCGCTGTGGCGAGTTCTTTCTCCGCATTCATCGCGAAAAACAACCCGGCATGCCATGCCTCATGAACGCCTGCCGGGTCGACGGCCTGTGCGGGGATGGCGGGGACGCTTTCCATCGAACCATGCCGGGAAAGCAGACAGCCCTCGCGCCCCATGAAGAGGATGACGGTTTCCACCCCGAAGTCGTGGTAGTTGCGGACGAGATCTTCCGCAGGAACTTTCCCGAAAAGGTGCTCCGCGTCGTCGATCGTGGGAGTCGCGATATCCGAAAATTGCAAGGTCTTCTTGATGGTGGTCGCCGCGTCGTTCCGATCCCGCCAAATCGCCGGTTCGTACGCGGGGTGGAGGACGGTGATGTTGTTGGTCTTCTTCGTCAGGCGAAGAATCTCGAAAACGCTGTGCCTCGCCGGGTGTTTCCAGAGCGAGAAACCCGACGCGTACACGATCCGAGACGCCTGGGCCAAAGAGATGTGTTCCTTCGTGTTTTGCAGCTGCCAATCGGCCGACCGATACCAGGTCGTCTGAATCAGTTTCCCCGTCCTCGCGGAAAGGAGCAGAGTCGTCGGGTGCTCTCGCGAGAACTGGAGGCCGGAAACGTTGACGCCCTTGCTCCGAAGGGTATTTTGCACGAAAGTCCCGAGGGCATCCGCACCGAGTGCTGCGATGCATGTCGTGGACGAGCCGAGCATGTTCGCAAACACGGCGACATGGGCGGCCGATCCTCCCAGCCGTCGTTCGAACGTCTTGGCCTCGTGCAGTTGACCTTCGATCGCCGCGAGTTCCACGTATGCGTCACCGACGACCGTCAGATCATACTTGATTGTCGGGATGGAAGGGAAATCGATCATGGGATGAAAACCTGGTTGAAGGTAACAATGTGTGAGGCACTCGTCTGTGCCGGTCGATTTGTGGTTCCTTCATGAACCCTTCAAAATGGTCTTTTTGCGCGAAAATATTCTCCGGAACGGGGATGGATGGGCAGAGCTCCGATACAAGTGGTCGTGCGATGGGAAAAGATCGTTTGCATTCTGTTCTCATATTTAAAACTAAAAAATGAATATACGAGATGGATCCAGAAATTCTATACGACAAGCGGTTGCATTATCCGCTTGTTCATGAAAAGGACAAGATGTCCGCTCTTCATGCCTCCCGGCAAGGTGGACGCGGTCGGTTAAGCGAGCACTGGCGATTGAAAATGGGGTGGAGAATTCGCAGGGGTTTCCCCGGCTGCCTCTCTTCCGGTATCTCATTGATTCTCACGATGATATTCGATAATTTCATTTTCTATGTTGGATCTGAAACAGAACATGGCCGACGTCAGGGAACGGGTCCGTACCTCGTGTGCACGGGCTGGACGCGAGGTGGAGTCCGTCCGGTTGATCGCGGTAACGAAAACCGTGCCCCCGGAATGGATAAACCAGGCGATATCCCTGGGGATCACCGATGTCGGGGAGAACCGTGTTCAGGAATACCTCTCCAAGCGTGATTCCCTGCTCCCGCACACGTTCCATTTCATCGGGAGGCTCCAGCGGAACAAGGTGCGCCACATCCTGCCATACTGCGCCTGGATTCATTCGGTCGATTCCCTTCGTCTCGCCGAGGAAATTCAGCATCGGGCGGAATCCGCCGGTCTCCGCGTGAACATTCTCCTCGAAGTGAATGTCAGCGGAGAGGAATCGAAGGGAGGAATCCCCCCGCAGAAAGTGGTGGAACTGGCGGACGGTGTTCTCTCCATGCCGAACATCGAATGCCGCGGGTTGATGACGGTGCCGGAAGCGTCCGACGACCCCGAGAGCGTGCGTCCTGCTTTTCGGATGTTGCGCCTCCTTCTGGAGGAACTCCGCCGGCGGTACCCTGGACGCCCTCTCACGGAACTGTCCATGGGAATGAGCGCCGATTTCGAAACGGCGATCGAAGAAGGTGCGACCATGGTACGGCTCGGCACGGCGATTTTCGGACCGCGTTCATGCCTCACAGTCCCCGAAACGCGATGACAGATATCCCGAACACGACATCACCGTTTGCTTTCCCCCGCTCATTCCGCGGGTACAACCCCCGGGCGGTCGAGGAGCACATTCGCGGACTCGAGGAAAAGATCGCCTCGCTCGCGGAACGAAATGCTGCCCTCGAGACCCGTCTCTCGGCGTTCCGTGATGCCGAGGAGAAGCTCGTCCGGCTTCTCGAACGGATGGATACGGTGTCCACGGAAATCCTGGAGCGGAGCAAAGCGAGCGCAGCGGCTATCGCCGCTCAGGCTGAACATGAGCGGTCTTTGCTCCGAACGCAAGCCCGCGAAGAGGCGTCCGTCATCATCCGGGACGCAGAGCGCCGGGCCGAAGCCATCATCGAAGAGGCGCATCGCAAGCGAGCTGCCGTGCTCGAGGAAATGACCCAGTTGTTCTCGCGTCGCGCCGTCCTGATCGCGCGGATCAAAGCCGTGCTCTCCTCGCAGCTCGAGTTTCTCCGTGCGCTCGAGGAAGAGGCATCGGACCCTGGGCGGGAAACCGCCCCCATCGCGCCGACACCAACGGCGGACGCGGGCATCGGCGCCGCTGAACTCACATCGATTCTCCAAGCAATCGAGGCATCGGAGGACCGTTCCCATGCATGATCTCAGGCGGAAGATCGAAGAAGCGGTCGCGTATCTCCGGACACGGACGTCCCTGAGACCGAAGATCGGCATCATCCTCGGAACCGGTCTCGGGGGACTGGTCGAAGACATCGAGGTCTCCGTTGTCGTTGACTACAGCGACATTCCTCATTTCCCGCTCTCGACAGTGGAGTCCCACAGCGGGAAACTGATTTTCGGCACGCTGGCCGGATGGGAAGTCGTGGTCATGCAGGGGCGCTTCCATTACTACGAGGGGTACACGCTGGCTCAAGTCACATTCCCCGTCCGAGTGATGAAATTCCTCGGCGTCGAAACGCTCCTCGTGTCGAACGCGGCTGGCGGAATGAACCCGTTCTTCCGTCGGGGGGATATCATGGTGATTTGCGATCACATCAACCTCATCGGCGACAACCCCCTCATCGGGCCGAACGACGACACGCTCGGGCCGCGTTTCCCCGACATGAGCGAGCCGTACTCGCACGAACTGATCGAGCTGGCCGAGCAGACGGCGCTGGACCTGAAGATCAGGCTTCAAAAGGGGGTGTTCGTCGCCGTCGCGGGTCCCAACCTGGAGACCCGCGCCGAGTATCGTTTCCTCCGTGCCATCGGCGCCGATGCCGTCGGGATGTCCACCGTTCCGGAAAACATCGTCGCGGTGCACATGGGCATGCGCGTCCTCGGGTTTTCCATCATCACCGACGAGTGTTTCCCGGATGCGTTGGAACCGGTCGATGTTCCGGCCATCATCCGGACCGCGGCAGAGACCGAACCCAAATTGCGCCGGCTTCTCCATGAGGTGATTTCACGGCTCCCGCGTACCGCGGAATGAGGTGCAACGATGTCCCGCGATTTGGCCTATTTCCTCCGTCTGACGATTGCGATCGCCGTGCTCACAGCCATCGTCACGCTCGCGCGGGCGTATTTCGGTGGGATCCCTTACCTCGGCAGTCTCCCCGGCGACCTTTCCATCCCGGTGGGAGGGGCGGAAATCTATTTCCCGCTCGGTTCCGGCGTCATCATCAGTTTCGTTCTCCTCTCCCTCGGCCATTTCACCGGGGGGAAATCCCATCACCGTCTGATCGAGTGACCCATGTTCGAACCTCTTCCTGAAAACGTTTCTTTCCCCGAGCTCGAGAAGGACATTCTCACGTTCTGGAAACGGAACGATATTTTCCGTAAAAGCGTCGAACAACGGGACCCCGCCCGGAGCTTCACGTTCTACGAAGGGCCTCCCACCGCCAACGGCCGACCGGGCATTCACCACGTCTTCGCGAGGACGATCAAGGACCTCGTCTGCCGGTACAAAGCCATGACGGGGTACCGCGTGCACCGGAAGGCCGGGTGGGACACGCACGGCCTTCCGGTGGAGATCGCACTCGAAAAGGAACTGGGTTTCACGCAGAAATCGGATATCGAGAAATACGGCATCGAGCGTTTCAACGCCAGGGCACGTGCCCTCGTCATGCATCATATCGAGATGGAGGGCGGGTGGAGGACGCTGACCGAACGCATGGCCTACTGGGTGGACCTCGACGACGCCTATATCACGTGCACGAACGAATACATCGAGTCGGTATGGTGGGCGATCTCCGAGCTGTTCCGGAAAGGGCTCATCTACAAGGGCTTCAAGATCGTCCCGCAGTGCCCGCACTGCGAGACGCCTCTTTCCTCGCACGAACTCGCGCTCGGCTACAAGGACGTGCAGGATATGAACGTGTACGTCAAGTTCCGTGTGCGGGGGGAAGACGCGGATTTCCTGGTCTGGACGACGACGCCGTGGACGCTCATCGCGAATGTCGCGCTCGCCGTCCACCCCGATGCGGTATACGTGCGCGCCGATGTCGAGGGGCACGGCGTTCTGTACCTTGCCAAAGAGCGCCTCTCGGTCCTCACCGGTCCGTACCGTGTGCTCGGCGAGATGAAGGGTTCCGCGCTGGTCGGCAAGGAGTACGAGCCGTTGTTCACGTACCTGCCCGTGGATCGGAAGGCATACTACATCGTCGGCGGGGATTTCGTGACGACGGACGAAGGGTCGGGCATCGTGCACATCGCCCCGGCTTTCGGGCTCGACGACTACGAGACGATGGTGCGCTACGATCTCCCGTTTCTCCTCCCTGTCACACCGGGGGGGCGCTTCACGCGCGACGTCACGGATTTCGCCGGCCGGCTGGTCAAGACGATCCGCTTCGAGGACACGGTCGAGGAAGGGGCAGACCCGGACATCCTCTATCACTTGAAGAGGAACGGCCGCCTCTACCGTTCCTCGAAGGACTATCTCCATTCGTACCCCTACTGCTGGCGCTGCGATAACCCCCTCATCTACTACGCACGGGACAGTTGGTATATCCGCACGACGGCATTCGCCGAGCGCATGAGGGAACTGAACCGTTCCATCAACTGGTACCCCCCCGAGGTCGGCAGCGGGCGGTTCGGCAACTGGTTGGAAGAGAACAAGGACTGGGCGCTCTCGCGCGACCGTTACTGGGGGACCCCTCTCCCCATCTGGGTGGCGGAGGACGGTTCCGACGCCTTCTGCATCGGTTCCATCGGGGAGTTGATGGAGGGGTTCATCGAGCGCGACGGCGTCCGCGTGCACCCCGAACCCGGCGAGATCGACCTGCACAAGCCGTTCGTCGACACGATCGTGTTCGAGCAGGCGGGCAAGACCTATCGGCGCACGCCGGAACTCATCGACGTGTGGTTCGATTCCGGGGCCATGCCTTTCGCACAGTTCCACTACCCCTTCGAACGGAGGGACGTCTTCGAGAGGAATTTCCCGGCCGATTTCATCTGCGAGGGGATCGACCAGACCCGCGGGTGGTTCTACACGTTGCACGCCATCGCGACGGCGCTGTTCGACGCACCGGCGTTCCGGAATGTCATCGTCAACGAACTGATCCTCGACAAGGACGGACAGAAGATGTCGAAGCGGCTCGGGAACGTCGTCGACCCCTTCGAGGTGATCGAGCGGTACGGAGCGGACACGACGCGCTGGTACCTGACCACGAGCAGTCCCCCGTGGCGGCAGAAGAAATTCAACTGGGTCGAAACCGCTCCCGGCTCCAAAGAATACCGGGCACCCGATCTGGAAGACATCCAGAAGAACTACTTCCGCGCTCTGACGAACGTCTACCGTTTCTTTTCCCTCTACGCCAATATCGACGGCTTCGCCCCGGGCGCCCCTCCCGTTCCCCTCGAGAGGAGGCCGGAGATCGACCGCTGGATTCTCACGGAGCTGCATGCGCTCGTTGCAGAATACCGCACCGAGATGGAGGGGTACAACGTCACCGCCGCCGCCCGCGCCGTCTCCGCGTTCAGCGTAGACCAGCTCTCCAACTGGTACGTGCGGCGCAACCGGCGCCGCTTTTGGAAGGGAGAAATGTCCGAGGACAAGCTCTCCGCCTACCAGACTCTCTACGAGTGCCTGCTCACCGTGGCCCAGCTCACTGCGCCCTTCACGCCGTTCCTCTCCGAGGTCATCTACCTCCGGCTCACGGCGGGGGTCGACGCTGCAGCGGAATCCGTGCATCTCACGTTGCTCCCCGAGCCGGGATTTATCGACGAGGAACTGAAACGGCGCATGCGCAACGCCCAGCGCGTCGTCTCCCTCACGCGGGGTCTGCGCGAGAAAACGCGCTTGAAGGTCCGCCAGCCGTTGTCGCGCATTCTCGTCACCA
>JARYLZ010000076.1:8409-14847 GCA_029907355.1 Bacteroidota bacterium
GCATGGAGGAAATCATCCGCGAGGAGATCAACGTCCGGAACGTGGAGTTCATCGCGAGCGACTCCGAGCTCGTCGTCAAGAGGGCGAAACCCGTGTTCAAAGCTCTCGGGCCGAAGTTCGGCAAAGCCGCCCAAGCGGTCGCAGAGAGGATCAAGACCTTCTCCCCTCAAGAGATCGAGACGCTCGAGCGGACAGGGATCCTCCGCGTCGACATCGGCGGAAACGAGGTCGCGGTTTCCCGCGCGGAGGTCGAGATCGTGCACGAGGATATCCAAGGGCTGACCATCGGTGTCGACCAAGACCTCGTCATCGCGCTCGATACGAAACTCACAGACGATCTCGTCGACGAAGGGCTTGCGCGGGAGTTCGTCAACAGGGTACAGAACCTCCGAAAGGAGAAGGGGTTTGAAGTTGTGGACCGGATCGCCATCTTGTACCGCACGCCGGAACGGCGCTTGCATGATGCGATCCAACGGTGCGCGCCGTATATTCAAACCGAGACGCTCGCCGTGAAACTCCTTGCCGCGGAAATCCCCGAGGAACATGCCGAGCACGTGAACATCAACGAATACCCCTGTGTCGTCTACATCGCGACGGTATCACAGGAGTGACGCCGTCAGGAACAAACCAAGAACACGAATCCAACGGGTGAAGCCATGGCTCCAGCGAGGAAAACCGATCGGCCCACTCCCAAGACGGCATCCGCGCGAAAGGGAATAGCTCCCGCCGGTCGAGGGAACGCGCCCCGGCATTCGAAGAGCGCCGCCGTCAGCAAAGCCTCACGGTCCACGATGCGGAAATCGACTGAAGGTGCGAAGGGAGCGAAAAAAAGCCCCTCGTCATCCGCACGCGGCGGCTCGGCCTCCCGGACGGAGGTGAGAAAACGCAAGCCGGAAGGGAGGAAGACGGCGAAGGTGCAGGCGGCGAAGTCCACGTCACCCCCCGTGAAAAAATTGACGAGGGCGAAGGTACAAACGACGAAGAAACGACTCGGCACCGCACGCCTTCGCGGGAAGAAGACCGCGGAACGCCCGCAGGTGACGAAGGCGGCCGTTCCGAAAAAGGCGATGGCCCCGAAGAAAGCGGCGCCACGGAAGACAGTCGTCCCGCCGGCAGTGAAACCGAAACCGAAAAAGGCGATCGAGAAACACCCTGGGAAGGAGAAAACCGCGGGAAAGACCATCCGCAGCCGGAAAACCGCCGCTGCGAAGCGCGCACCAGGGCGAACGGCTGCCGGGCGACCGCCTGTCCCACCGGCCGTGACCGAAGAGACATCTGCCGTGGTCGCACCGCCCACCTATGGTCCCGAGGATCTCGAGCATTTCAAGGAGATCATCCTCGAGAAAATCCGGGAAGCGAACGAGGAACTCCTCAGTATCGAAGAGCGCCTCCTGGATTCATCAACCGGCGAGTACCACGACGACGACTCGACATACTCCCTTCACATGGCGGACCAGGGGACGGACGCCATGGAGCGGGAAAAAGCATTTCTCTTTGCGCAACGGGAACGGAAATTCATTTCGCACTTGAGCGACGCACTCCAGCGTATCAAGAGCGGGAATTACGGCGTGTGCATTTCCTGCGGCAACCTCATCGAGAAAGGCAGGCTGGAAGCCGTCCCGCATGCGCGGATGTGCGTCACCTGCAAGAACAAGACGAAGTCGGAGTCCTAGAGAACGCTCGGCGCAGGTCCCCTCATGCGCGTCCTGATCGTCACGCTGGCCGTCGTCCTGTGCGACCAGGCCACGAAAGTCGCCGTGCGCGGCGGCGAGATCCCCTTTCTCGGCGTCGCATGGAAGGGGATGGACTACGGGACGTCGTTGCCGGTCCTGGGTGATTGGTTGAAAATAACGTTCATCGAAAACCCCAATATGGCGTTCGGGATCCAGTTGGCGGGTCAATACGTCCTGGTCCTCTTTTCTGCCATCGCCGCGCTCGGCGTGATCTGGTACCTGTACCGACATAGACACGGCGCTTTGCCCCTGAGGCTCGCTCTCGCCCTCGTCCTTGCGGGAGCTGTCGGGAATCTCATCGATCGTTCCTTGTACGGCGTTGTCTACGGTTACGCCCCCCTTTTCCAGGGACACGTCGTCGATTTCATCGACCTCGATCTCTTTCGGATTCGATGGGGAGACTGGGTGTTCAAGGTCTGGCCGATTTTCAATATCGCCGATGCTGCAGTAACGGTCGGGGTCGTTCTGCTCCTCTTCACGATGAAGCCCCAACACGCGGAGCGAAACGAAGAAACGGCGGCGAACCCGATGCCCGGCAAGGAGGCGGCAGGACAGCCGGTCGAATCTCAGCCGGATGACGAATCGGGGTGACAGCAACGGCGACGCACGTCTCCCATCCCCATGGGCTTGTGTATCGGCGGACGACCCGTACCCGTGACAGGCAAACGCTTTCGGCGCCTCGACGGAAATCGATGAGATGACGGGAACGGAGCGCGGAGACCTTCGACACCCCCCGACGGAATCGCAGACCGGCGGCGAAACCGTTTACGTATTCCACGCCGCGCCGACCGCCGGCAAAGTGAGGCTCGATGTGTTCATCACCCGGAGCGTCGAGAACGCCAGCCGCTCGAAGGTGCAGGAATCGATCGCCGCGGGCCGCGTGACGGTCAACGGCGTTATCGTCCTGAAAGCGGGCCACCACGTCGCAGGGGGGGACGTCGTCGTGTGTCGCGTCCCGAAACCACCGCCACCGCTGGTCGAGGCGGAGAATATCCCGCTGGATATCCGGTACGAGGACGAGTCGGTCCTCGTCGTGAACAAGCCGGCGATGATGGTCGTTCACCCTGCGCATGGGAACCACAGCGGGACCCTCGTCAATGCCCTCCTCTGGCACACGCGACGTCTCTCTTCCGCGGGGGGCGCGGACCGGCCCGGCATTCTCCATCGCCTCGATAAAGGCACGTCGGGCCTGCTCTGCGTTGCACGCACCGACGAAGCGCACCGTTTCCTCGCGAAGCAGTTCGCCGAACGCACGATCGAGCGGGAGTATCTCGCGATTGTGTGGGGGACGCCGGAGCCGCGCACAGGCGTGGTCGAAGCGCCGATCGGACGGCATCGCAGCGACAGGAAACGCATGGCCGTCACCGGCGAAGGGAAGCCCGCGGCGACCGAGTACACCGTCGTGAAAGATTTCGGCCCTCTCTCCCTCCTCCGGCTCAAACTCCGTACGGGACGGACACACCAGATCCGCGTGCACCTCTCTTCCATGAGACACCCACTGCTCGGCGATCCCGTCTACGGCGGACGGCGCATCCTCTACGGATCGGTCACGCCTGCATACAAGCACTTCATCGCGGAATTGCTGGACGTGCTCCCGCGTCAGGCGCTCCACGCCAGGACGCTCGGCTTCGTTCACCCCGTCACTCGCCAGCGTGTCTTCGTGGAGTCCGAGCTCCCTGCCGATATGCAGGAAGCGCTCGAGAGGATCGAACGGTATTTCAGCGCCCCATGAACGACGCGTTCATGAGTTTGTAGACGAGTTTGGCCGTGAGGAACGCCGCGAACGGGAGAGCGTTCGAAGGGGCGAGCTCGACGACGTCGAACCCGACGATGCGCCGCGAAGCCCCCACCCGCTTGAGAAGGTCGATAGTCTCATCCCAGAAGAAGCCGCCCGGTTCGGGTGTCCCCGTTGCCGGCATGGCGGATGGATCGAGGAAGTCCACATCGAACGTGACGTAGACCTCATCTCCCAGGGCGTCGAGAACGCTCCCCTTCCAATCGTCGCCGTAAGAGCCGTTGCGCACGGAATGGGCGAAGAAGGTGCGGACCGCCCGCTCGCGGATGAAACGGTATTCCTCGATGGACTCGGCGCGGACGCCGAGTTGGACGATGCGTTCAGGCGGGATGAATTCCGCGATGCGTGCCATGGCGGATGCATGACTCCACGGTGTCCCCTCGTACCGGGGTCTCAGGTCGGCATGCGCGTCCAGCTGGAGAATGGAGATGCCGGGGTACCGAGCGGCGTGTGCCCGGATCGCCGGGACCGATACCGTGTGCTCCCCGCCGAGCGTCACGACGAATTTCCCATCGGAGAGAATTCTCGCAGTCAATCGTTCGATCCGTTCCAGCGCTTTCGGCACCGCGAGGTTCCGAAAGGAGAGGGAGGGCAACGTGCATATGCCGTGGTCGAAACAGAGTTCGCGCCCGAATTCCTCGTCCCAGAATTCCACGTACCGGGATGCCGCGAGGATGGCGGCGGGGCCGCGTGCCGTCCCCTTTCCGTAAGACACCGTGCGTTCATACGGGGCGGGTACGATGACGATCGAAGCGTTCTCGTACGATGCGTGGGGTGCATCGATACCGAGGAAATTCCGTTTTGCCGGCAGTCCCCTGAGATCCCCGTTTCGACGTTGCGCCATGTTCATGTCTCCGGAAAGTCTCGTGTCCCGGCAAGGATCATGGCTCGACGACGAACATCCGGTGGGAGATGCCGGCGGAAGTGTGGAGAACGCATGCGTAGATGCCAGGGGCGAGGCGGCTTGCGTCCCATCGCACCACGTGCCGTCCTGCAGGGAGGAAAGCGTCCACGGGCGAATCGACCCGTCGCCCTCTCGTGTCGAAGATGTGGAGGACGGCTTTCCCTTCCCGTGCGAGGTGGAGAGGGATCCGGACCTCACCGCCCGAGATGACCGGATTCGGGTATGGCGCGAAGAGTGCTGTCTTCTGTTCAGCCGGCGTTTCCGAGTCGAGGATCTGCGGCGGATGGTGGCGGATGCGGATTGATGCCGTCGAATCGGTGATCGATTCGATGGCGATGAACAAACCGGTACGGACGGTGTCCCGATTGCGGATGAAATCGGGGGAGGGGTTGTGCCAGATGGTGAAATTCCTCCGCTCCATCGTGAACGCCGATCGCGGTTCGCCCCACCAGCCGTCTGCGTAGTAGGGCTTGCCGCCGATGAGGATCTGGTCGTACACGCTGGAGCCGCCGATGGGATCGTCGAAGAGGCGGACGAGTTTCCCCGTCGCGGCATCGAGTCCCCATTGGAAGTTCCCGTCGGCGCTGATGACCTTGACTTGTTTCTGCGTCGAACCGGCCGGGTCGTAGACGCGGTAGATGAACACGCCTTCCGCGGGAGCGGTGTCGTAAGGCGAACGTCTCGTTCGGTACTCGAACGTGTAGTACCACGACGGTGCCTCTGGGATGGGGAGTGCGGCGGCTTCGCCGGTCGTCACGTAGTCGCGGATCGTGAAGACCGTGTCGACCGCCGGGGGAAGATCGATGAACGAGATGTACCCGAGCACATGCCGCTCGTAGCTGTTCAAGGCGATGCCTCCGCTCCCCTGCGAGAGCACGCCCAGACCGCCGTAGAGGATCGCAGGATGCCCTTCCCCGTAAATCTTGTGGAAGAGTTCATGGATGGAGAGCCGGAACGCCCACTCCTCGTCGATGATGGAACCGGATCCCGGCTGCCGCGTGACGATGAGGCCGGAAGAGCCCGCGTCGTTGAACTCGCCCGTGCCGCCGTATATTTGACGTTGCCCGTCGTCGACGAAGAGCACGCCGTCGAACGCGAGATCCGATACGCCCGAGTAACAGAAGAAGAGCGGGTTTGCGATGCGGCGGATCACGACGATGATGAGGTCGACCTGGCCATCGGCGCCCGGGATGACCCGGTACGGGCGCCCCACGCTTTGCCAATTGTCGTACGGCGCGAAATCGATGCTGTCGTCGAGAACGGTCAGGAGATCCCGCATCGCGAGGCCTATCCCTGCATGGATCTGCAGGTAATCTTGCTCGGAGAGGTTCGTGTAGAGGAGGCGGGGAACGATATCCAGCGTGAGATCCTGTTTCCCGCACGACATGTCCGCGATGTACGTTTCGAGCTTTCGGGCGTATTGTTCACCCCATGAGGGGAACCGCCCGAGCGGCCAGTTTTCGTCGGGAAGATCGTCGTTGAGTGTCTGGACGAACAGGACCAGACCTCGAATCCGCCCTGCGGAAGGCAGGTGACACCCCGTGTGGCGCGTGAGCGAGGAGAGAACAGGATTCCCCTTTGCGTGGGGTACGGCGGATCCATCCTGCCCCCGACACGGCGCACAGGAGGCAGAGAGAACGGTGAAAGCGGCGAGGAGAAAGCGGTGAGGGGCACGCATCGGGAAGAGTCCGGGGTCAAGCGGGGTGAACCTCGCCGGCACGTTCGGGCAGGGCGCCGGTGACCACAATCGTCGCGTTTTTCCTATAGAGCAGGGAGAAGGACCGATCCAGAATTCTCCAGAGAGGGAACGGGAGTTTCCGGCACAGCCAGGAGAGTCGGGAGCGGAGAAAGAGCACGTTCTGGAGCACGAGGGTCTTCGCGGCGACGAGCCCTGCAGCGGCGAAAGCCTTCTCGTGCCTCTGTTCGTCGAAGCTGTGAAGATGCGCGTTCATCGGCGTGGGGCGGTTGCAATGGATGCAGAGCGCCCGCCGGATCACTTCCCGGTA
>JARYLZ010000077.1 GCA_029907355.1 Bacteroidota bacterium
CCGCAAAGTACCCGTTGCTCATCGCCCTCCTGCTAGTCACATCGTGCACCGCCGTGCCTCAACGCATCACGGCAAAGGATGCCTTTGCTCGTCCTGCGCCATCCTCTGCGGAGACGGGCGCCGCATTCATGATCATCGTCAACAACACCCAGGAGGACGACCGCCTGGTGTCAGCTTCCAGTCCAGCAGCAAGGACGGTAGAGCTTCACGAAACCATTGTCGAGGACGGCGTGATGCGGATGCAGCACCAGCCTCAGGGCTTCGAGATCCCGGCCGGGGGATCCGTCGAACTCCGTTTGCCTGTCGTGCCTTCGTTCTACCTGACGCTGCCGGAAATACCCTATCGGGAGTTCGCCGTGTGGCGGCTCGCCCTCTATGCGGCGGCGTTCGCGGATGTGGGAACCGCATGGGACCGCACGGAAAACCCCTTCGTCAAGGATGCGGCCGGCGGGTACGGTTTCGGCCTGCATGCCGTCCTTCCGTACAGCGTCGTGTTCCGTGCCGAACGCGCGTGGAACGGCGACGGCCGAGGCGAGTGGATTTTCGATATCGGGGTCTCTTTCTGATGGAAGTGTACTACGCTTCGCCGGAGCGGATTTCAGCGGAAAACGCGGTTCTCCCCGTTCCGGAGACGCGCCACCTCACCCGCGTCGTCCGGCTGCAGGCAGGCGACCGCCTCCTCATCGCGGACGGTTTGGGCACGATGTACATCGCCCGCTTGCGCATCGTGGTGGAAGGCGAGGCGCACTGTGCTCTGGAAGAAAAAATCGTCGGGATGAACGAACCGAAGCGTCCGCAAGTCCTCGTCCAGGCGCTGTTGAAGAACCCGGGACGGATGGACTGGATCGTGGAAAAAGCAGTGGAACTCGGTGTCACGAGCATTTTTCCCGTCACGACGGAGCGCACGATCGCCGGCAAAGCCCGTGCGACCCGCTGGCGGGAACTGGCATGCGCGGCCATGAAGCAGTCCCGTCGTTGTCTGATCCCGCGCATCGAGCCTCTCCGTTCCTTCGGCGAAGCCCTCCGCGCGCTCCGAGATCATACGATGCTGCTCTTCCACGAATCGGCCGAGACGGAAATCCGCGCGGTCCTGCCGGCGGGAGACGGCATGCCGTTTCCCGGACCGGTAGCTTGCCTCGTCGGGCCGGAAGGGGGCTTCACAGCGGGTGAAGTGGAAGCGGCCGTCGCAGCGGGTGCGCATGTTCTCTCCCTCGGTCCACGCCGATTGCGAAGCGAGACCGCGGCCGTCGCCGCACTTTCGTATGTTTGCGTGTAAGGTGAAACCATGTCGTACCGACGGATCATGCGCCGCATCAACCGCATCGTCAAAGCCACGATCCACGATGCGATGGACCGTTTGACGAGGGAAGAGCAGGAACTGGCGGATTTCGACGAGGAATTGCGCCGTGCTGCGTCTTCAGCGTCACGCAAGGAGGAGGACCGCAGCCGAACGGCTGGTCCCGCCGGGACCGGAGCGCGAACGGGAAGCAGCGGGGCGGGTGGGGAAGGCAGACAGACCGGTGGAACCCGAGCGAAAGGGGCGAGGAAGCCGGGGGAGAAGGATGATGCGTATTACTATGCTGTGCTCGGTGTGAACCCCCATATATCGGATGAGGAACTCCGGAAAACCTACCGTTCTCTCATGCGCACTTATCACCCCGATCGCGTATCCTCGATTTCGGCCGAACGACAAGCCGAAGCGGCCGAGAAAGCCAAATGCATCACGGAGGCCTATCACATTCTCATGCGCAGGAGACGGGGTCGGTGAGAACCGCCGTGTCCTCGCTTTTGCCCGTCGATGCCGAAGCGGGGGTATCGTACGATTCCGCGGGGGGGGAACTCTGATGTGCGGAATCGCCAGCATTGCAGGACACGCGGACGAGGCGGCTCTGCGCCGTATGACGGCGATGCTCCGGCACCGCGGGCCGGACGACGGTGCCGTATGGCTCTCGCCGGACGGCTCGGCAGGGCTCGGGCACCGGCGCCTTCGTGTCATCGACCTTTCCCCCGAGGCGCGACAGCCCATGCGGACGCCGGATGGCAGGTTCACGCTCGTGTATAACGGCGAGATCTTCAACTTCCGCGAGCTCCGGGCGGTTGTCGAGAAGCAAGGGGTGATTTTCCGGACGAGATCGGATGCGGAAGTTCTCCTGCATGCGTTCGCTCGCTACGGGGAAGCTGTGCTCGGGCGTCTCGTGGGACAGTTCGCCTTCGCGGTGTGGGATGAACGGGAGCGATCGCTCTTCGCCGCGCGAGACCACCTCGGTGTCAAACCCTTGTATTACGCACTCGTCGATGGTTCGCTGTTCCTCGCATCGGAGGCGAAAGCTCTCCTCGCCGTCCATCCGACCCTTCGCCGTCCGCGGTGGGATCTTCTCCCGCAATACCTCGCTTTCCTCTGGGTGCCGGGTGAAGAGACGATGTTCGACGGCATCCGGAAGTTGGAGCCGGGATGCTGGATGCGTTTCCGCGACGGACGGCTCGAAACCGGGTGCTATTGGGACGTTTCCTCGATCGACCCGCCCTCTGTTCCCGCTTCCCCCGCGGAGCGCAGTGAGGCATTCCGCGCCCTGTTCGAAGAAGCCGTCGCTTCCCAGCTCGTCAGCGACGTCCCCCTGGGGCTCCTCTTGAGCGGGGGGCTGGATTCCACGGCGGTGCTTGCGGCGGTTCAGCGGAGCATGCGCAACATCGTCGCCTTCACGGCAACATACGAGGAACGGAACCGGTCGGAAGACGTCTTCGAGGACGACCTGCCGTTCGCGCGGCGTGCGGCAGAACGGTTCGGTGCACGACTGGTCGTCCGACGCGTCGAATCCGACGTGCTCGCGCTTCTCCGGGAAGCGGTCTGGCACCTGGACGAGCCGCTCGGCGACCCGACGGTCGTCACCAACCTCGCCCTGACACGCGCGGCGAAATCGGATCTCACGGTCCTCCTCTCGGGGCTCGGGGCGGATGAAATTCTCGCGGGGTATCCCCGTCACCTCGCTGTGTATTACCAGCATCTGTTTCGTGCTGTGCCCCGCCCGGTGTACACCTCGGCGCGGCGTTTCCTTCGCTTTCTCAGAACAGCGGGGCTCTTTCCGATTGAACGCACCCGCCGAGCGGATACCTTGCTGGATCATGCATTCAAACCGTTCCCCGAAAGCTTCCTCGGCTACGTGACGTATTTCGATGCGGAGAGCCGGGAGCGCCTCATCGCGAACGGCCCGTGGAAAATGGGGATGGATGTATATGTCCACCATCGCCGTTCTCTGGAGAGCGAAGCGGGTCGTTCCCTCCTCACGCGCATGCTCATCGCCGACCTGCAGACGTTCCTGCCGTGCCTGAACCTCGCGAACCTCGATAAAACGTCCATGGCCAATGCCGTGGAAATGCGCGTTCCGTTTCTCGATCACCGCCTCGTGGAGTTCGCGCTCGCACTGCCGGACGAGGATCGGATCAGCGGGCTCGTTCGGAAGGCGATTCTCCGGCGAGCCTACCGGGGCACCATCCCTGACGATATTCTCGCGAGGAAGAAGACCGGCTACAGTCCGCCGGTTCGTGCGTGGGTGCGCCGAGTCCTCAAGGACGAAATCCGCGAGATACTCTTCGATAGAGGATCTCTCACCCGAAAAATCTGGAAAGAAGGCGAACTCGCGAGATTGTTCGACGAGAACGAGAAGGGTTTCGCGGATCACTCCATGAAGATATGGACCCTGCTCACGTTCGAGATATGGAACCGCATATTCATCGAAGAGTGGGTCGAACCCGCGGAAACGGAGCGGGAACCCCTCCCCCGTGTCCCTGGAGCGTAAACAGCCCACAATCATTTCCCTCATGACGAGAACGCAGATCTTCCTCCTCACGATACGCTCGATCCTTCACCTCCGTCCCGCCATGGTCTACTGGCGTGTGCACCGCGCCGTGAAGAGCGCCGTGCTCCGTCTTCTCGAACGGACGGTACTTGCGCCGCGCCTCTTCGGACGGCCTTGTACCGCGCAATTGGTTCGCACGCCGCCGGTCTTCACCGATGCCCCGCGCGTCGAGGATATCGATCTCGGTGCGCGCGTCTTCACGTTCCTCCACGACAGGGAAATCCTGCCCCAAGGACGGAACGAACGGCGGGAAGCGGTTGCGCGGAAGCCTCTCCTCTGGCGTTTCCATTACGCGTACCACGATTACCTGCCCGTTCTCCTCACGAACGGACGCGCCACGGCCGAGGAAGTCCTGCGTTTTCTCCGCGAGTGGTCGGAGGACTACCCTCCTTACGCGCCGGGCGCGAGGGTCTTCGCCTGGCACCCGTACGTGTTATCGTTGCGTATCGATTCGTGGATCCGGCTCGTGGCTCTGCTCGACGACACCGATCCCGTTTTGACGGCTCGGACGGTCGGCGTGAACATCCCCGCCGGCATCGAGAGGATGGCACGCGTACTTCTCCGCAACCTCGAGCGCGGGACACGCGCCAACCACCTCATGAAGAACATCAAGGCGCTTCTCCTCGCGGGGCTTTTCCTGGACACCCCCACGGGGAGGAAAGCGTACCGGAAAGGGCTTTCCCTTCTTCGGCGGGAACTTCGAGAGCAGGTGCTGAGAGACGGCATGCATTTCGAACGGTCGCCGATGTACCACACCGTGATGACGAGCGACCTTCTCGATCTTGTCGAGGCGTTTCACGCAGCGGAGAAAGTGCCGCCCGAGGGACTCGAGGCTGCGGCGGCGAGGATGGCGCGATTCCTCCGTCACATTCTCCACCCGGACGGGGGGATTCCCCTCTTCAACGATTCGGTAGAGGATTTCTGCCTGCGTCCGGCCGACGTTGTTCTGCGTGCGGAATCCCTTCTCCCGTCGTCGGACCTTTCGTTAGCCGTCACGGAACCGCTCGGGCGCGTCGAGGACCCGCAGCGCGTTTCAGGTCTTCTCGTGCACAGGGCTGACGAGCTTTTCGTCGTGTTCGACGGCGGCATGGTGGGACCGGATTACCAGCCGGGTCACGCGCACTGCGATACATTGAGTTACGAGATCTCCTGGGGCGGTCGCCGCTTCGTGACAGACACCGGGGTGTTCCATTACCGCGAGTCTCCGGAGCGCTCGTATGCCCGGTCGACGGCAGCGCACAACACCGTCCGCATCGACGGCAAGGACCAGTCGGAAACCTGGAAAAGTTTCCGCGTCGGCGCACGTGCCTCCGTCGTTATCCTGGAGCATCGGGTCCTGAACGGCGCCTCACTCTTCCACGCCGCGCACGACGGCTACACCCGATTCGAACGCGGACTTCTCCACGAACGTTTTCTCGTCGTACGGGAAAGAGGATGGATCTGCATTGTCGACATGCTTCACGGAGAGGGAAGACACCTGGTCGAGAACATCATCCACTTTCATCCCGCCCTGCATGTGCGCAGAGAGGGGAACAGCGTCAAGGCTACGACGCATGAAGGGACGGTCTTCGTACGTCCGATGGACGGAGAGAACCTCCACGTCTTCGAGACGGAATACTATCCGGCGTTCGGTGTCCGCATACCGCGGCGTACCACCGTCTTCCATGCAGCGCGCACATTCCCCTGCGTGTGCGGGTACACCATGACCTTTGGTCAGTCCGGGGCGCCGCATGTGTCCATCGGGGAGGACAACCGCTCGGTGACCATTCAGCCGCCGGGTGAAGAAGCGATTCTCTTGACGAGTTCCGTGTAACCATTCCCAAGAGTAAAGGTCAATATGGAAAGCGGTGCATACACTCGCGCCGGTGGGCGCGAGGGATATGAACGGCACCTGCTTGATTCAAAAGGCGAAAAAGTGCAGATTTCATTCCTGTTTTTTCATATTCTGTGACGACGCGGAACGATTTCCTTGCATATCCTGTACCTGTGTCAATATTTCCCCCCGGAAATGGGCGCACCGGCGGCAAGGGCGTACGAGTTCAGCCGCCGATGGGTACGGATGGGACATCGTGTCTCGGTTATCTGCGGCATTCCGAACCATCCGATCGGGCGTGTATATCCCGGTTATACGAATGCGCTCCTTCACCATGAAAGAATCGAGCGGATAGACGTCTATCGCACATGGGTTTACGTCACGCCGAACGCACGGAAATTCCGAAGGAGTCTCAACTATCTTTCCTTCGGTATTTCTGCGGTACTGGCGGCCGAAACCATCCGGGACGTCGATGTCTGCATCGCCACGACGCCCCAGTTCTTCGTCGGTGTCGGCGGCACATTCGTCCGGGCCCTTCGCCGCGTGCCGCTCGTGCTCGAAGTCCGCGACCTCTGGCCGGATGCCATTCCCGCCGTCCGCATCGACACCGACCCCCGTTTCCTCGCGTTCCTCCGGCGCATCGAGCGGTATATGTATTCTCGGGCGGACCGGATCGTGATCGTCAGTCCGGCGTATCGGGAGCATCTCTTGCGCAAGGGTGTCCCCGACGAGAAAATCCACGTCATCACGAATGGGGTCAGTACGCACCTTTTCGATCGCCGCCCGGCTCCCCGGGTCCATTTCAACGGGCGGATGAAGGATAGTTTCCTCGTCGCGTACTTCGGCACGCACGGCCTGGCGCATGGGTTGGAGACACTGGTGGACACGGCGAAACAATTCGTCGATGACCCTGCCGTGCAATTCGTTCTCGTGGGCGAGGGAGCGGCGAAGGCCGAACTGATCCGTTACGCCGACGGTCTCCCCAACGTCCATTTCTTCGAGAGGCGGAGCCGGCAGGTGATCGCCGAGATGTTGAACGAAATAGATGTCTCGCTCGTCCTGCTCCGCAAAGCGGAGTTGTTCGAAACCGTCATCCCATCGAAACTGTTCGAAATCATGGGTGTGGGGAAACCGATTATCCTCGGTGTCCGGGGCGAGTCGAAGCGCATTCTCGAAGAGGCCCGAGCTGGTATCGCCGTCGAACCGGAAGACGCCGCCATGACAGCGGCCGCGATACGAAAACTGCGAGAAGACGAGGATCTGCGTCGGCAATACGGCGATAACGCCTACCGCTTCGTGCGGGAGCAATATGACCTGGACCGCCTCGCCGTTCGTTACGCGGAAATCCTTGCGGAACTGGCCTGACAGAAATCGTGTCCGCATGGCGGCACCATCCGCATACATCAGGCGAGGGTGCGCCGTCCTTTCCTTTCTCGCGGTCGGTCTTACTCTTCTCCCTCTGTCGGGTAAGGCGCAAGAGAGCCCTTTCCATGTCGAGAGGATCCAGGCGGATTTTTGGAGGATATCGGTCGTGAACAGCGAACCGCATATCATCCCCCCGAGCGAGGATCGACCGAACCCGGTCGTCTCCATGCAGGGTTACCGTTCCATCGGTCCTCCCGCATCCGCACGGTTACCGTGGAAACGTTTCCCCTTCGCCGTTCCGCCCGGTGGCAGGCTCACGGTCCGCATCGTGGCGTTGCACGAAGAGAAATTGGAGAGCCTGTTGGGAACGCGCGTGGGCGATGCGAAAACCGCTCCTCCGGCACGTGTGCGTGATATCACCGAACGAGCCGATTCTGAGCGAAGCCCATACGTCCGGCTAGACGCCCCGCGTTCCATCGACGGTCTCGTCGAACAAGGGGTATGCCTGGAACCTGTGCGTGTCGATGCCGACCAAGGGAGTGTGTACTGGGCCCGTTCGCTGACGATGGAAATCCGTATCCATGGTATCACAACCGCTTCTACACCGTCCCTCGCGAGGCTGCCGGAACCTCTTTCCGAACAGGTGACGAACGCCGCCGATGCGGCGGCGTGGATCGTGCCCCGGCAACCGTCATCGCCGCCCGTTGGATCCTTCCCTCGTGCGGGTGCGGAGTACGTGAAAGTCGTCACGAGGCGGGAAGGGGTTCATATCATCACGAAACGAGATATCGAAGAAGCCGGTGTCCCGACGGCCGGCATCGACCCCCGCACGTTCCGACTGTTCCTGCTGGGGCAGGAACACCCATTGATCGTCCGCGGGGAAGAGGACGGCAGTTTCGACGAGGGGGATGCCATCGAATTCTACGCCCCGCGGCGCGAGGGCGAGAACGGGGAGTACTTCGATTATTGGTCTGACGACCAGGCGTTCTTCCTCTCCTGGGGCGAGACGACAGGTCGCCGCTTCCGCCCGCGGGATGGAAGCCCGC
This sequence comes from Bacteroidota bacterium, assembly GCA_029907355.1. Lineage (GTDB taxonomy): Bacteria > Bacteroidota > Ignavibacteria > SZUA-365 > SZUA-365 > JARYLZ01. The sequence continues at coordinate 8,079 of JARYLZ010000077.1, forward strand.
CCGGCACATCGCCCGTCGTCTCCTCTCGGGCGAGACTCCATCTCGAAGAAGACCGTTACTTCCATCTCGGCGACCATGACGAGACGGACGGGAACACGACCGAGTATCTCCCGGGCAAACGGTGGATGTGGGGGTATCTGCTCAAGAAGGACAGCCTCGTGATTCCCTTCGCCGTAGACGGCGTTTCGGACGATACCGCCTCTCTTACCTTCCGCGTGAAACATTCGTCGAGAGATCCCGCGCGTGTGCGTGTCAGCCTCAACGGCGCCGTGTTGACCGAGTACGACGTCCGGGATTACGAGATCAGCACGCGAACGGTAGCGTTGCCGAGAGGTATCCTCCAAACGGGAACGAACACGTTGGTGTTTCTCAACGTGCAGATCGTCCCTTGCCCCCCGGAGAACCCGACCTGCACGATAGAACGCTTCTACGTCGACTGGGCGGAACTGGCATACCGCGTTCCGCTCCGGGCATCGAACGATGCCTTCGTGTTCGACAAGAGAGGGGATGGAGGCGGTTCGGAGACGATCCGCGCCGAAATTACCGGCTTCAGCGACACCGCTGTCACGGTCATCGATCTGACGGACACCACGATCCTGACAGGGGTCGAGGTGTCCGGCTCTTCCGCACCCTTCACCGCTGCGGCCGGTGTGAAAGCATCGGATCTCTACGTCTTCTACGCACCGAGTGCGCTTCTCCGCCCCGTTGGAATGGCACGCGTCTCCCCGCCCGATCTCCGCGAGGCTTGTCGTGACAAGGACTACATCGTCATCACGCATCCGGCGTTTACCCGGGCAGCGGAACGGCTCGCCGCATACCGCGCCAAGACGGACGGATTCCGTACCCTCGTCGTCTCGGTGGAGGACGTCTACGATGTGTTCGCCAACGGGCGGAAGCACCCCCGTGCCGTTCGGGATTTTCTCCGGACGGCGTATTTCCTTTCCGGCGAACCGAAACCCCGATTTGCCGTATTGATGGGCGACGCGAGCTGGGACCCGAAGAAGAACATGTCCTCTTCGTTCAAGGATGATTTCATCCCGACTTACGGCAACCCCGTCAGCGACAATTGGTACGTCATGTTTTCGGAAGATTCGCTGGACGTTACGCCGTGGATGCACATCGGGCGTATCCCCGCCGAGACGGCCGAGCAGGCAGAGGGGGTCGTCGATAAAATCATCGACCATGAATCGCGGCCCGCAGAGGAGTGGGACAATCGCTTCCTCTTCTCCGTCGGGGGGAAGAGCGCCCTCGAACAGGAGTTCTATCTCAAGCCGCCGGTGAAGTACCTCGTCAGGACATGGCTCGAACCCTATTGCCTGGAGCCACGAGTCATCGTCAAGCGCTCCCCTTCGCTGCCGGTGAGTTACGACGACATCGATACTCTCGTGTCGGAGTTGAACGCCGGAGCGTCATGGTTCTACTTCATCGGGCACGGGGGCACGCGCATCATCGACGTCGGGATCGACAGGCCGGACCTGTTTTCCCTCAAGGGGAAGTACCCTTTCTTCCTGACGATGTCGTGCAACACGGCGCACTTCGCGGAACCGGTGGAAACGGGATTGAACGAGAAGTTCACGATGTCCGCCGACAACGGGGCGATCGCGACGTACGGAACCTCGGGCCTGGGTGAAATCGGGCATGACAACATCCTCAGCGAGGGACTGTTCGAAGGAATGCTCAAGTACAATCTCGGCACGTTCGGGGAACTCTCCACGTACGCGAAGAAGAGGCTCATCACCGTGACGGGGCTTTCCGACGCCTTTACACGGAGCGCCGTCCACCAGTACGAAATGCTCGGCGACCCGGCCGCCCACGTGCGCACGCCGGCAACGTCCGACCTCTCCATCAAAGCCGAATGGGTCGAGACGACACCACCGTCGCTCGTCCAGCTCGATCCGGTCGTCGTGACGGCTCGAATCCGGAATCGCGGGCGATGTTTCGACGACACGGTGGATGTGCGCTTGACCGCCGCTCGGCAGGGGACGGTCCTCCACCAGGAATCCATCCGCGTCCCGCCGTTCGTTCTCGAGGAACGTCTCTCGTGGCGGTTCCAGGTCCGGGATGTCACGGGACCGATCGAGATCACCGTCCATATCGACCCGGACGGGAAGATCACCGATGCCGACCCGAGCAACAACATCGCGACGATACGAAGGACGGTCATGCCGCGGGGTGTTCAACCGGTGTTTCCGCTCGACCACGCGGTTCTCCAGGCCGTCGCACCGGTCGTTTTCATCGTGGCGGGACCTTCGCGCATGCCTGAGAAAGCGCCGGGTTTGCGCATGGAAATCGAGGTCTCCGGCGACCCGTCTTTCTCCCGCACAGGGACGATCCTGCAAGACACGATCGGCGATGTCTACACATGGTTCGAGTGGACACCGCCCGCGCTGCCGTTCGCACCCCTCTATTGGCGTGCGCGGATGAGCGGGGTGGAAGGGGTGGACACCTCCTGGTCGGTCATGCGTTCGTTCCTTCTCACGGACAGCGCTGTGCAGGGCGAGGAGCGGTGGCGCCAGTTCGATTCCGCACAGTTCGCCCGGAACGTGCTGACATCCGTTCTGCCGACATCGGGAGGTTGCGTTCTCGGCATGGCTTCCCTGACGGTGGAAGCGTTCTCTGCGGGGGCGAACCAGGCGGAAATCATCACGGCGGTGCTTCGAATCGGCGGCGTCGACTATGCGCCGAACCGGCGGGGATTCAATGTGGCGGTGATCGATCCCGGTTCGGGGAGCATCACCGACACGGCGGTGTTCGATACGTACGCCGACGCTGCTCATGCCGATGCGATGGCACGGTTTCTCGACGCACTGCCGGACGGCAGGGTCATCGCCGTCGCCGTGCGGGATGACGCCAACGGCTACCCGCCGGTCATTCCCGGCGGTACCAACATCACGAGCGGTTTACGTGCCGCTCTCTCGCGCTATGGGGCCCTGCTGGTCGATAGTATCGGGTTCCAAGATTCCTACGCTTTCATCGGGAGCAGGACCGACCGCGCCGTCGTTCGGGAACAGTGGGCGCATTACGGGACGGCAAAAGCCGAGGTGGCGATGGAAATCCGTGCGAAGGAAGGACGGATGGCGAGCCCGGTGGTCGGACCCGCATCGCTTTGGAAAAACTGCTCGTGGGAGTGCGAGACGCCTGAAGAGACCGGGATGGACTTGTTCGTGTACGGTCTTTCGCGGGAAGGGGATTCTCTCCTTGCGATGGTCCCCGATGCGCCGAGTTCGGGAAGCCTGGGCCTCGACGGCGTCCCAGCCGAGAGGTTCCCTTTCATTCGGTTGGAAACCGTTCTCAAGAGGCGAGATGCCGGGGAAAGTCCCCGCCTCCTGCACTGGGATGCGGCGTTCGTATCCGTATTCCCCGAGATCGGGGTGACGACACGGACGGTCCACGCGGAATCCGATCATTTGCGCGAAGGCGAACCGTTGGTGGTTCAAGCAGTCGTGCACAATGCCGGACGCTCGGACGCGCGGGATGTCCTCGTCGCCCTCGACCTCACATCGGGACAATCGCGGAGGGTGGAAGCGGTGATCCCCGTCGTTCCTGCGGGGAGGAACGCCTCCTCTACCATTCGGCTCACACTGCCCACAGTGGGTTTGCGCGGTGAGCAGAATGCGGAACTCGCCGTGAACCCCGACGGCCGCGCTGTGGAGTATTACACCGGCAACAATGTCTGGTCGAAAGCGTTCGTTTCCGAGCGGGACGCATATCCGCCCCGCCTGTCCGTTCTCTTCGATGGGGTACCCGTCTCGGATGGGGATTTCGTTTCCCCTCGCCCCGTCATTTCCATTCTCGTGACGGACGAAAGCCCGCTTCCCGTGACGGACACGTCGGCGGTTCAGATTTTCCTCGACGGGAAGCGCGTCTGGTTGAATCAGAACCCCGACCTCACGTACACGTTCCCCTCAGAGGGGCGGGAGAAGGTGAATATCCGGTTCACTCCCGATTTCACCCCGGCGGGAATGGGCGCCGTGTGGCATAATCTCGCGGTCAGCGCGATGGACGCAAGCGGTAACAAAGCGGACAGCATCCCATACCAGGTGCGTTTCCGCGTGTCGAACGAGGATGCCGTCGACGAGATCATCCCGTACCCTTCACCCTCACGGGGACCGCTGGACTTCACGTTCCGCGTGCGGGGTTCCATCACGCCGGAGGAAGCGACCGTAAAGATCTACACGGTCGCGGGGCGGTGCATCCGCACGATCGAGGCGTCGCCGGGATCGGTCCATATCGGCTTCAATCGTATCCCGTGGGACGGCCGCGACGCGGAAGGTGCCGAACTCGCGAACGGGACGTATTTCTACAAGCTCATCGTCAAGCGGCGGGGGACGCAGACAGAGACGGTAGGCACGTTCTCCATTCTCCGCTGACGGCCGGAGCCGATGGAACGGGCAACGGGCATGGCGTGTCCATGAAGGGGCGGAGAAAAAAGGGGAAAACGGCCTCGAGCGGGAAACCGCCTACGGATTTCACCGTCCCGCGGGAAGCCTGCACGTTCTACGATACCGTGTACGGCGAAGGTCCCGAACCGGAAGGAGCGCGATATGAAGGGCGGGATGAGGGGGAACGCAAGGCGGTGGACGCTTTTCTCGGGCGGTGGTGCCGTGGCGGGGCGGTCCTGGAGGTGGGTTGCGGGCATGGGCCGTACCAGGATCGGTGCCCGAATTACGTAGGGACGGACATCAGCGCCCGATGCGCGCGTTTCCTCCGTAAACCGTTCGTCGTCGCGTCGGCGTCCGCCTTGCCCTTCGCCGACGAGTCGTTCGACGCGGTGTTCACGCTGCATACGCTCGAGCACGTCCATGCCCCGCAGGGAATGCTCGAGGAAATCCTCCGTGTCGTCGCCCCCGACGGGGCGGTCTTCCTCATGCCCTCGTGGTACGTCCGCCCCTGGGCGCGATACGGCTTAGGCAAGCGGGTATACGCCGATCTACCCTTCCGCCTCCGTGCGCTGAAGGTCTTCTTGCCTCTCCTCGAATCTTTTCCCCTGCGCGCGGCCTGGGTTCTCCCACGACGCGCCCTTCACTTCGTGCGGGCGATGCTCCTGGGAAAACCCGCCCCGCTCTTCTTCAAATGGGTGCAAGCGAATTACGAGCGCTTCGTCGACTCCGATTCGGACGCCTGTGTTTCCATCGATCCGTTCGACGTTATCCTCTTCTACCATACGAGAGGCTGCCGTTTTCCGACCGCGGGGACATGGTGGAAGAAATTCACGTTCCGCACCGGCCCGCTCGTCGTCGTCAAAGGGGAAGGGGCACCGCGATGGTGATTGTGTGCACCGCGAGCGGGTCATCTCGCGTGGAAAGGACATATCCGGACAAGACAGAGATGCGCGGCCGGTATCGTACTCTCGTACCGTCCTTGCATTTTTCGCGGATTCGCTGTACCATTGCATGGGTTTTCATGATTGCCCCTTGGTGTAATTGGCAACACGTCTGACTCTGGATCAGAAAAGTCTAGGTTCGAGTCCTAGAGGGGCAGCAACGGATGGTTCGGTTGACGGACCGGAGAAGAAAAAGAGAGTTTCCATCGGCGCGTTCGTCTAGCGGCCAGGACGTGGCCCTCTCAAGGCCAAAACACGGGTTCGATTCCCGTACGCGCTACCAACGAGTGCCCGGTAACCATCCGGGCGCTTTTCTTTCACCCAGAGATTCTTTCCACGCTTGCGGAGCGCGTCCATGAGCATCTCCGTCCTCGAACGGCCCTTCGTACGGCTGTGCGCGATCGGCGTCTTGCTTGCCGCGGTGTTCACGGTACCGTTCGTCGCTTCGGCTCAAAGCAAGGATACCGGTCTCGTCGCGCTCACCATTCTCCATTACAACGATTTCCATTCCCAGAATCTCCCGTTCTCGGTGACGAAATCAGGCACGGGCGAAGCGAAGCAGACGATTCAGGTCGGGGGAGCGGCTGCCTTGAAGGCTTACGCGGACCGGTACCGGCACGAGAAACCCAACACCCTTTTGCTCCACGCGGGGGATGATTTCCAGGGGACGCCGGTATGTTCCATAACCCGCGGACGTTCGCAGTGCGAGATTCTCGAACTCATTCAGCCCGATGCCATGACGCTCGGCAATCACGAGTTCGATTACGGGAGAGAATGGTTGAAGACCCTGCTCCCGCTCGTTACCTTTCCCATCGTGTCGGCGAACTTGTTCGACTCGGCGAACGGCGTACCTTTCGTTCCCCGATATCGCGTGATACAGCGGGGGGGATTGACGATCGGCGTGATCGGGCTGGCCCCCGTCGATCTGCACCGCCTTACCCTCCGGGAGAACGTGCGCGGCATACAGGTTCTCGAAACCGATACGGCGGTACGCCGGGCCATGGAGGATGTACGGAGGCATTTCGGTGCGGATGTCATCATCGTCCTGAGCCACATGGGCATCGAGGAAGACACAGCCCTGGCACGGCGCGTGCCCGGGATCGATCTCATCGTCGGGGGGCATTCCCATACTGCGCTGTTCCGCCCGATCCGGATCGGGGGAACGACCGTCGTACAGGCA
>JARYLZ010000078.1 GCA_029907355.1 Bacteroidota bacterium
ATCGTCGTTTCGGGCGAGGCGGTGTATGTCGGAGGAAACTTCACCTCCGCCGGGGGTATCACGGTGTCGAACATCGCACGCTGGAATCGGAGAGCCGGTATATGGGAAGCCCTGCAAGACGGATCGATAAGAGGGGTAGACGGTGGTGTCACGACCATGCTCGAAGCCGACGGGGATCTCGCCGTGTTCGGCGGGTTTACACTCGCCGGAACCGTCCCGTCTGCACGAGCCGCTGTCTGGCATCCCGATTCGAACCGGTGGACAGCCCTCGGCGGCGGCATCCCCTCCGCTCCGACGGCCGCGCTTCGGCTCGAAAACGGCTTCATCGCTGCGTGTCCGGACAGTTCGAACCGCTGGTGGCGCCTCTACCGATGGGAGAATGGGGATTGGGAGATCTGTTGCCGTACGATCGAGGGATCGGTCCAAGCTCTGGCGGAGCCCGACGACGGTGCGGGGATCGTCATCGGAGGCTCCTTTACGGCCGTCGAAGGTGTCCCACTCCGCACGATCGCGCGGTGGAACGGTTCTTCGTGGGGACATCTCGATGAACCGCCTTCCGGTGCGCGTTCCGCGGTCGTGTATGCCGTCGCATCCGCCGGTTCGAGTCTTTACGCGGGAGGCGCGTTCTCCACAGCAGGCGGGCGACCCGCCCGCTCCATCGCCCGCTGGGACCCGAATCGTGCGCTGTGGGAACCACTGGGTCCGGACACCGCCGACGGTGTGCTGGGGGAAGTCCATTGCCTTCTCGGTGATGAAGACAATCTCTTCGTCGGCGGGTTTTTCTTCCAAGCCGGGCAATCGAACGCTGCGCACATCGCCCGCTGGGAGCAGGCGACGAAAACATGGCACCCTCTCTTTCCCGAAGCGTCTTTGCAGCCGGACGGCGCTGTACGCGCGCTCGTATCCGACGGCGATGTTCTCTACGTCGGCGGCGATTTCAAGCGCATCGACACCTTTTCCGTACTCGGTCTCGCCGCGTGGGACAAGCGGACGGGCATATGGTCGCGTATCGACGAGGGACTCGAGGTCAAGTACGGCGACATCGTCGTCGAAGCGATGGCATTTGCCGACGGCAACCTTTACATCGCCGGGTATTTCGAACCGCACGAGGGGATGGGGGGAACCGCCGTTCTTCGGCGCGAGCGCAATGCGTGGTACATCGTCGCGGAGAACGTGTCGGGAACGGTCGGCGCGCTCTGGGCATCGGGCGAGGACCTCTACATCGGGGGCGCATTCGATTCCCTCGGCGGAATCGCGTCGCGGAACATCGCACGCTGGAACAGGCGGCGCCTGATGTTCTCCCCTCTCGGGTCCGGCATGGACGGAGCGGTGACTGCACTCGCAACGGGCGGAGTACAAGTATTTGCCGGCGGGGAGTTTTCGGAAGCCGGTGGCGAACACGCCGCGGGCATCGCGCGCTGGGACGGGACGCAGTGGCATGCGCTCGGGAGCGGCATCGACGGTCCGGTGCACTCGATATGGAGAAGGGGAAGCGACCTTTATCTCGGCGGTTCGTTCCTGCAAGCCGGGGGATGCCGGGCAGTCCGTGCGGCGCACTGGGACGACATAGCGCTTCCCGTCGAGGCGCCTGTCCACCCCGGCGCGGAGATCGAATTGGCAGCCGTACCCATGCCCGTCAATGGATCGGGGGTCCTTACGGTCCGTGCCCGTCGGCCCGTATCGGTGCGTATCGGCCTTTTCGACATGAAGGGTTCACGAGCCTCCGATGTGTTTACCGGCTCGGTCGCTGAAGGGACAACGCTCATTCCTTTCGATGCTTCCCATCTCCCAAGCGGGATGTACACGATCGTCCTGTTCCACGAGAACGGCTTTTCTCTGCTCCCGGTCATCGTGCTCGGACGATGACGGCAGGGCATGAGGAAAGGACGGAGAGAAGTATTTTCCCCTTCGAGGAACCATGTACGCCGACATCGCCGTTCCGAATGTCCCGAAGGACACGCTGACGTACGGGGTCCCGGAAGCTTTCGAGGGTATCATCACGGCGGGTTTCCGGGTGGTTGTCCCTCTCGGGAGGAAGCCGGTGATGGGATTCGTCGTCCGTCTGCACGACGTGAAACCCGAATTCTCCGTCAAACCCGTCCTGGAGATCCTCGACCCTCGACCCGTTCTCTCGGAATCGCTCATGCGGCTATGCACGTGGGCGGCGCGGTACTATTGCTGTCCCCTCGGGGATGCGCTGAAAGCCGCTCTCCCCCAGGGGATGGGCATCGAAACGGAACGGGCGGTCGTCCTCGCGACCGACGACGAGGGGACGATCGCGCAGGCTGTCGGATCTTCGCAGACGAAGAGGATGATCGTCGACGCGCTCAGGACCGGCGAGGTGATCAGCGAATCGATGCTCGCCGAGGCGGTGGGGTTGAAATCGGTGTCGGCCCCGCTCCGTGCGCTCGAGGCCGCAGGAGTGGTGGCCATCGAGTCGGTCCGTGAACCGCCGCGGGTGCGCCCGAAAACGATCCGTGTCGCCCGCCTCCTTCCGCCGTGGAATCGCGAGGAGAAAATCCGCGAGTTGATGGAGGCAATGGAAAAACAAGCGCCGAAGCAGGTGAATGTTCTCGCCGTTCTCTGGCAAGCATATCGGCAAGGAAAGCCCACCATGCCCGCGACCGATCTCGTGCAGGCGGCGCGGACGGGTTCGGCGCAGGTGCGCGCCCTCGAGGAAAAGGGCATCATCGAAGTGCTCGAAGAGGAAATCCCCCGCGAGTTCGAAGCGAAGTACGAGGAAATCCCGAAACCCATCACGCTCACGGAGGACCAGTATGCCGCTATCGCTTCCGTCCGGGCGGCACTCGATGAAAGGGGGTTCCGAGCCTTCCTCCTCCACGGCGTGGCGGCGAGCGGGAAAACACAGGTATACATCGATGCCATCCGGCACGCGCTCGACCGCGGTTTACGTGCGCTCGTGCTCGTTCCCGAGATCGCGTTGACGCCACAGCTGGTCTTTCGTTTCCGGCACGCCTTCGGGAAAGACGTCACCGTTCTCCACAGCCGCATGTCTCTCGGTGAACGCTACGATGCCTGGCGGCTGACGCGGGAAGGGCGGTATCGTATCGTCATCGGGGTGCGGTCCGCCGTCTTCGCACCCCTCGAGAATCTCGGGTTGATCGTCGTGGATGAAGAACACGAGTCGAGCTACAAACAGTCCGACGCTCCGCCGCGTTACCACGCCCGAGACGTCGCGGTGATGCGCGCCTCCCTCGAGGGGGCGGTAATCCTGCTCGGATCCGCGACGCCTTCCGCGGAGAGCTGGCACAACGCCGAGGCCGGGAAGTACACGCTCCTCCGCATGCCGCATCGCATCGGGGATGCCCCGCTCCCCGCCATGACCATGGTCGACATGATCGAGAGCAAAAAGAAGGGCGACGTCCATGGCGCCTTATCGCGGGAACTCGTCGAACGCATCCGTGCTGGAATGGCTGCGGGAGAAACGACCATTTTGTTCCACAACCGCCGCGGTTACGCGCCGTCGCTCGAGTGCGAAGATTGCGGCCACACGGAGGAATGCCGCAGTTGCAGCATATCGATGGTGTACCACAAAGACAGGAGCCGCCTGCAATGCCATTACTGCGGAGCGGTCCGGAAACCGCCCGCCGTGTGTCCGCGGTGCGGTGGAACGTCCCTGTCCCCCATCGGTACCGGGACACAGCGTGTCGAGGAAGAACTGCGCGCTCTCATTCCGGAAATCCGCATTCTTCGCATGGATTCGGACACGACGAAGCGGAAAGGGTCGCACGACCTCATCCTGACGCAGTTCGGCGAGGGGAAGGCCGATGTTCTTCTCGGAACGCAGATGGTTGCGAAAGGACTCGATTTCGAGCGTGTAACGCTGGTCGGGGTGATTTCCGCCGAACAATCCCTCCTCTTCCCGGATTTCCGGGCGGTCGAGCGCACATTCCAGCTCCTCATGCAGGTGACGGGGCGGTCGGGCAGGGGAGCGGAGAGAGGGGAGGTCGTCATACAAACCCGTCATCCCTCCCATGATGTGTTCACGTTCTTGGCGGGGCACGATTACGAAGGCTTCATCGAAGCGGAGCTCACGAACCGGCGCGAATATCGATACCCGCCGTATTCGCGCCTCGTCCTCCTCGGGTTTTCCTCGCAGGACGAGTCGAAGACTTTGGAGGCGGCGAACGAATGGCATCGCTCGCTCCATCGCTTCGAACATTTCCTCACATGCTATCCCCCGCAACCCGCGTTGATCCGAAAAATCAAGAACCGGTATCGCTACCATGTGCTCATCCGAGTCGAGAAATCCGCCGACCCCGACGGCACGAAGACGGTTGCCGTTCTCCGAGAAGCGGGGGAAGAGGTTTTCCGGAAACTGAAGCACACATCGGTCCGGGTGGACATCGACGTGGACCCCCAGAACCTCTTGTGACGGGAGCAGGAGAGTATCGTCCGAAACGAATTGTCCGATCCATCCCCCGTCGTTGCGCGTTGCGCTCGCTTTCGCCGTTGCGGATGATATGCCGGCGTTCCATTTTCGGGAAGAGAACCGCTTGAAGGGTAAAGGGCGAAAGCATGCGATCGAAACAGGAGTGGAACCTCTCTCGGCCATGACACGACGCGCTTCGAGAATCTCTTCGATTTCGGAATCGATTTTCGCCACCGTTACGCGCTGGGCGGTCGAGCACCAGGCCGTCAACCTCGGGCAGGGTTTCCCGGATTTCGACGGACCGGAATGGATCATCGCCGAGGCGCATGCGGCGATGCGTGCCGGGAAAAACCAATACGCCCCCATGCATGGAACGCGGTCCTTCCGCCGTGCCGTCGCTGCTTACCAGAAACGGTTCTACGGCATCGAGTGGGACCCGGAGGACGAGATCACCGTGACTGCGGGTGCGACGGAAGCCCTCTTCTGTGCCGTGCTCGCTTTCGTCGAACCGGGTGACGAGGTCATCATCACGGAGCCGTTCTACGATGCGCATCATGCGGACGTCCTCATCGCGGGTGCGGTGCCGGTGTGTGTCACGTTGCACAAGCCGGACTTTCGTTTCGACCCGGAAGCCTTCGAGCGCCTCGTGACGCCGCGGACCCGGATGATCATTCTGAACAACCCCGACAACCCGACGGGGAAGGTGTACACGGATGAGGAGCTTCGATGGATCGCCGATGTCGCCGTGCGGCACGACTTGCTGGTGCTCAGCGACGAGGTGTACGAGTTCCTCACGTACGATGGCGCGCGACACATCCCTCTCGCCAGCTTGCCGGGGATGCGGGAACGTACGATCGCCGTCTCCTCGACCGGGAAGACGTTCGGCATGACCGGTTGGAAAATCGGCTACGCGATGGCCGAAAAGGGTCTCACGGATGCCATCCGTGCCGTTCACCAGTTCGCGACCTTCGCGGTGAACACCCCGGGCCAGCACGCGATGGCATATGCGCTCGGAAAGCTCGAGGAATATCTCCCCGTGTTGCGGACCCTCTACGCGACCAAGCGTGATCTGCTGTTCGCGGGGCTCTGTCGGACACCGTTGACTCCGCACATGCCCCGCGGCGGGTATTTCCTCGTCGCCGATATCCCGGAATCCGTGGCCGCCGGCGACATCGCCTGCGCGGAGCACCTCGCCCGCCATGCCGGTGTCGCCGTCATTCCCTTATCCCCTTTCTACGCTTCGTGCGATGAAGGGAAGAGGATGCTGCGCTTCTGCTTCGCAAAGCGCGACGAAACGATCCGCGAAGGTCTCGCCCGTCTGGAGCGCGTTCCGCCGGAAGCGTGGCAGAGCCTGGCGTGACCCCCGGCGGGAAGATTCACCCCGCCGCGCGGTCGTTTCGAGGTGCGGTCACTCGTCTTTCCGGCCGCGGAGGCCCAGGAGACTCCCGATCAGGATGCCGACGCCGAGCGCTCCGAGCACGGCCGTAAACGGGTGAAGCTTGATGTAGTCTTCGGATTTACGCACCGCGGGTTCGATTTTCTGTTCGCGGATGCGTTGAATGGTTTCCCGCGCTTCGTCTTTCAACTCGCGCGCTTTCGATTTCACCGTCTCGGCGATCTCCTGCGTTCGTCCCGCCAGTTCGTCTTTCCTTTCCCGGAACGAGCGGTACAACTCGTTGAGGGCCTTTTCGACCGCCTCTTTCGTTTCACCGTATTTCTCCACGATGAGGTTCACGAGATTTTCGAAATTTCCTTCGATGCGGAGAAGTTCCTCGTTGCTGAGTCGGTCCCACTTGAGGGCGACGTGCCCCTTGAACCCTTCCCAGTCGCTTTCGAATGTCGGTTTGCTCATGGTACCCTCCTTGCTTCCGAATCGTGTTCCCGACCTCTGTTGAACCGCCTACGCATCCCGCTCCGTGCGCGTTCCGGGGGTGTCCGTTTCTCTCGATCGCATGTGCGGGAGCGCTGCCGGGCAATCTACGCGAGAGACGAAACCCGGTCAAGCATCGGGGACAAACGGAAACCGCCCCTCGAGGGGGCGGTTTCCCAAAAGATAATAGACGGACCGTTTCACTTCACGAGCAGCATCCTGCGCGTCAGGACGGTGCCCTCGTTCTCGAGCCGGTACAGGTAAACGCCGGCAGGCAGGGACGAAGCGTCCCAGTGCACGGTGTACGTGCCCGCATCCATGCGACCCTCGAGCAGCGTCGCGACGCGGCTGCCGAGCAGGTTCTGAACGGTGAGGGAGACTTGCGAAGCTGCAGGGATCCCGAAGGTGATGACGGTCGAGGGGTTGAATGGGTTGGGATAATTCTGCGCCAGGAAAGGACGCAAGGGGACCGTCGGGTTCTCCGCACCGACTGTCGCGTCGTTCTTCCTCACGGATACCACCGCCGTTCCGAACCCCTGCCGGGTCTCGCCTGACCCGTCGGCCGGGCTGTAAGCAACGCCGGACACGTAGAACTGGAGGACCCCGTCGTCGATCCCGTCCAGGGCGAAATTCCCCTCGTCGTCCGTCACGGCGAAGAAACGATTCCCCGCGTCATCGCTGCCGTAAACCCATGCATTCGGTACGGCCTTGCGCGAGGAGGACTCGATGACTTTCCCGTGGAACGTCCCGAGCCCGCACTCGCTCACGGCATCGAGGGCGAAAAGCGCGTCGCCCGTCAGGATATGCCGGGCGCTCTCCTCCCAATTGAGATTATCCCCCGCATACACTCCGATATAACCGATTCCCCTCGCGCGGAGGAGGAGCGGTTGATCGTTTGTCATCGCGAAAGCGCCCTGCTCGTCCGTCGTCGTGAGAATGCTCGCACCCGTCAGCGCATCGATGCCTTCCACAAGGGCGTGCATGACGGGCAGGCCCGACGCGCGGTCCAGCACGGTCCCCGCGAAGCGGAGACGGCGGGTTGGTGCGGGCGTGAGGGCGAAGTCGATTCCGGTCGTCGCCGCCGGAGCCGTGACACGGACTTTCGTCGCGAGGGCGGGGTCGTTCACGTCGTCGTAATACTCGGTCAGGTAATTCGGTGCGGTCGCGAATACGATGTACTCGCCCGATGCGAGACCGTCGATGGAATAGACACCCTGCGCATTCGTCCTGATCCCCTGCTCGTTCACGCCCGCGTTCACACGCAAGGCCACGAGCGCGTTGGCGATCGGAGCGTTCGTGACCGCGTCCGTGACGAGTCCGGTGATGGAACCGCCTTTCTCGAGGACGAAGTCGATCCCCGCGGTCGTCGCGTTATCGGTGACCACCACGCGCGACGCGCTCTGGAGGTTGGGGGCGTTGTCGTAGAACTCGCGGAGATACCCTGCCGCCTGCACGGAAACGTAGTACTCGCCTGCAGGCAGTCCGGCTACGCGGTACGAGCCGTCGGCAGCGGTCTTCGTCGTACCGTAATACGTCACCCTCGAGGTCGGGTTGTTCACGGTGCTCGGAGACCATGCCTTGACGAGGGCCCCTTCGATCGGTGCGTTTGCCGCATCGACGACGATTCCGCTGATCGCGCCGCCCCACGGGGTGAGGGCGAAGTCGATATTCGGCACCGTACCCGAGGTGACGGTGATCGGGTCGGCCTGGTCCGCCTTCGTTTTCCCGTTATACCATTGGGCAGCGTACTGCGGGGCCGACGCTCGGGCGATATAGATTCCGCGTGGGAGATGGACCATGTACGAGCCGTTTGCATCGGTCGTGGTCGTGAAGCGTTTCGTGCCGGGTGAATTTTCGAAATAGATCTCGGCGCGCGCGATGGGAAGGTTCGTCGCCGCATCCCGTACCGTCCCGCTGACGGCGGGGAGATCGAGCAGCGCGAAGTTGATCCCCGTCGTGGTCCTGTCGGACTCGACGTGAACTTTCGACGCCTTGGCCGGGTCGTCCGTCCCGTCGTAATACTGGGTCTCGAAACCGGCTTTTTCCGCGAAGACGACGTAATCGCCCGTCGGGAGGCCTGTGATGAGGTAGTTCCCCTGCCGGTCCGTCACGGCGGCGCCGAAGATCGAGCCGCTGTTCGTCGGGTCGGATCTGCTCGACGTCAGGATGCGGACCGTCGCGTTTTCGATGGGAGTATTGTCCGCCGCGCGGAGCACCGTCCCGGAGATGCTCCCGCCGGTGCCCAGGGTGAAATCGATCCCGGAAACGTCCCCGCCGGTCGCCGGTACCGTCACTTCATCGGCGGATGCGGCGTCCGGTTTTTCCTGATAGAATTCCGTCAGGTAGCCCACCGCCGATGCCTGCACCTTGTACTTTCCTGCGGGCACGACCAGGCGGTACGTCCCGTTCTGCGCGGACCTCGTCGCGAAACTCTTCACGGGCTGAGTGGGCGTCGCCGCCACCGATGTCGCAACGACCGTTGCGAAAGGCACCGCCTGGGATGACGTGTTCCATACGGTTCCGGTGATTGCCGGGAGACCGGACAGCGAGAAGTCAATTCCCGTCGTCTCTTGCCCTTCGAGGACCTTGACCTTCGTCGCCTGCGAGACGTCCGGGACGTGATCGTAGTACTGCCCGCTGTACCCGTGCTTGGAGGCGAAGACGGTGTATTCGCCCGTCTCGAGACCCGTGATCCGGTATTCGCCCGAGGCGTTCGTCAGCGCGTAAGGCCCTGTCGCCCCGATGTTCGACGAGGGGTTCCCGTTCACCGTTCCGCCGACGGTCACGAGGCAGCCCTCGATCGGGGCGGCGTTCGCGAGATCGGTCACCTTTCCGGTGATGACCCCGCCGGTGCCGAGCCGGAAATCCACCCCTGTCGCCTGCGGGTGCGTCGCATCGACGGTGACGAGCGTCGCTTTATCGGGTGTTCTGGCATTGTCGAAATATTCCGAGAGGTATCCCTGCGCTTCGGCGCGCACGAGGTATGCACCGCCGGGTACGGTCAGGACGTATTTCCCGTCTTGATCGGAGCGGATGCGGTAGAACTGCGCGACGGGTGGCATCGTCAGGGTGTTCTCCGCCGAGATCAACGCCCCGGCTATCGGCGTCGAGGATTCATCCGTCACGATGCCCGAGATCCGGAAGAGCGTGCCAGGGTTGCCCGGGCTTTTCTCTGACAGGAAATCGATGTTGTCCGCCGTGCCGCCCTCGCTGAGAACGATCGAGTCGGCATCTTGAACCGTCGCTTTCCTGTCGTAATACTGTGGAATGTAGCCCTGGTACCGCGCCTCGGCGACGTACTTGCCTGCCGGGAGACCTTCATACGAATAGCGGCCGTCACGTCCGCTGACGGTTTGAAAGATCGGCAAGATAGACGGACCGCCGCCCGAGTAGACGGTGATGGAAATGGTCGCTCCCTCGATGGGGACATTGCGGTCGGTGGCCGTCACACGCCCAGAGATTCTCCCTCCTCTCGAGAGAGTGAAATCGATGCCTTGGACGGTCTTGTTCGTGGGGTCGGTATTCACGCGCGTTGCCTTGTCCTGGCTCTTCGCGTCATCGTAATACTCGGTGATGTAACCCGGCGCGGTCGCCGTGACATAGTACGAACCGGCTGGTACTTTCAGGGAGTACCGGCCGTTCGCATCCGTCCGTGCAGTGAGGACGTTCGTCGTCCTTTGGGCAGGATCGAATGCCGAAATCGTCGCTGCGGGAATCGGTCCGTGAGAGACGTCCGTCACCGTTCCCGTGATCGTGTAATCGAATGTCGGCGTATTCGTCCCGTTGCCGATCCGGACGGCGACGGATGCTTGCAGGGTCACCTGCCCGTATGTCCCTGTCGCGATGACCTGACCCGTGGGGACGGTACCCGGTACCGTGGTGGAAGCGGCCGTGAAATCGCCTGTCTGCGTGATCGTTCCTAACGTATTCGGGACGACCGACCAGGAAACGGACTGGAGCGCGACTTCCACCGGCTGTCGATTCGACGCTTGATACTCGTATGCTTTCGCGGTGAAATGGATGCTCTTCCCCGGTTCGACGATCAATGGCATCGTCGGGTCGGGGGAATTCGGTTCGATGACCATGTACACGCGGCTGTTCTGCGCCAAAGCAGTCGTCACAACGAGCAGGGCCGCGAGCAATGCGATCCGCGAAGGTTTACGCATAACCGTACTCCTTTTGTTTTTCATGTTATCATGAAAAAATGCACTTGTGGAATGATCGGTATCAACACCCTGGATTGACATTTCCCGTCTCGTCGAGGTTACGTCGGAGAGAGGGCCGATGGTCCTCTCAACCCCGAAGATATCGAACGGAAATCACGCCGGAAAAATCGGGGTGATCCCTGCGTGCATGGATCTTCGTTTTCAAGGAAATGATGGCGTTTTCCTGGGCCAGCTCACTCCGTGCAGGAATGAAGGGGGTATTTTGTATGGATAAGATACCGACAGGGAACGAAAGCACCTGTCTTGTTCACCGCAAGACGACAAGTTTTCTCGTGCAGGAAAACGCACCGTTTTGACCGCCATTCGTTGTCATGCGGCAGAAATAGGTTCCGCTCGGGAGCGCGGCGGCGTGCCAGGCGGTCGTGTACGTGCCCGGTGGCAGGAAACCGTCGACGAGCGTCGCGACGAGCCGACCCATGCTGTTGTACACGCCGATGAAGACGTTGGCGCCGCGAGCGACGGAAAAATCGATCCACGCCGTGTGGCGGGTAGGGTTCGGTCGGTTTTCGAGCAGGGCGAACGCGCTCGGCGCGTTCCGGTCGAGAATGCGGACGCCGGTGGTGAGGCGGGCGAGGGAAGCCTGCAGGAGGGCGATCGCATAAGCGCTGTTATGCACGCCCATGCTCCCGTCGTACTTCACGAAATAGTAATTCATGATGGCGGGGTAGAACGCCGGGTTCGCTTTCACCGCCATCGAATCCTTCCGGAAGTCGGCGAGCATGCAGAGCGGTTCGCCGTCGGTCCCTTTCGGGAGAAGGGATTTCAACCGCTCGAGAAGCCCCTGGATTTCGCGGCGGACGCTCTCGCGGTCTCCGTCCCCGTCGAAGTCGGACGAGGCCGTGATGTCGTCGAACGAGCCGATGTCGCCATGGCATGGCTTACACGGTTCGACGATATCTCGCCCGTGTTGGTCCACGAGGGACATCTCGTGGCTCGCCGTCACCCGACCGCCCTCCGAACGGGCGTACATATGACATGCGACGCAGCCGTCTGTGAGGCCCTGGTGCGTGCCGACACCGGCGATCGGGAGATCGTATTCGAAGCCGTTCGCACCGACGTACATGTCCGTTTGCGGACTGTAATGGGGGTAGAAGCGGTCTCGGAACACGCGCAGTTGGGATTCGACTCGTGCTGCGGTATTCTCCCGTGCGCGGTGACAACTCATGCACACCCGGCCTTTCCCCCCGAAATGATCCGGGATGACGGCGCCGTTCGCCAAGGCGGGCAGGGGGAAGGAACGGAGATGCGTGCTCCCTGCGGCGGGGTGCGGGTCGTGGCAGACGACGCAGGAAATCGAAGCGACGGGCACGACACCGTTGTAGTTCGGTGAGGAAGGGTTCCGCGAGAATATCACGAACGCCATACCGTTGTGGCACGGCATGCAGGCGCTCCGCGCCGCTTCCGCCCCGCTGTTCGGCATTGCGGCGTGTCTGGAGGCGGTCCACATCCTTCCGACCAGGTACTCGGGGGGTGCATCGTGGCATTGGAGACACGGCCCGGCCTCGTAGGTCAAGCCGATCGTAGAACGGCCGTGCGCAGAGAGGTGGGCTTTCCCCGGCCCGTGACAGCTCTCGCACGTGATGGCGGCCACGGGGGTCAAACTGGGATAACTCGTCGTCAGCTTGAGAATGATCGCCGTTTCATTGTTGGGAATGAGAATGTCCCCGTTCTCCTCGGGGTAACCCTGATACCATGCCGTGTCGAAACCGTTCCTCGCCGCGAGGTTCCCGAAGTTCCCGTTGTCCGCCGTTCTGTCCCAACCGGTGGTGTGGCAAGGGATGCAGGTTGGGCGGTAGACGCCGACGAGCTTCCCTTCGCGATCTTTCACCCGCAGCATCCCGCTGATCCCCCGCGTGAACATGGTGGCGTGCCCTGTCGCTTGCCATCGGCTCACGGTCTCCCGGTGACATGTCCCGCATTGGATACCGGTCGCCGGGAGACCGACGAACGTCGAAGCGAGGAGCGTATCGTACGCCCGTGCCGTATCGCTTGCGGAAACCTTGACGATATAGCGGCCTTCGATGTCGGGGGAAAACTTCACGAAAACGGCTTGGGGGTCGTCGAAGGCGGCATGCGAGCCGGTCGGTTTCTCCTCGAACGACCACGAGACGGAAGGCTCAGACGTCACCGCTTGCAAGTAGACATTCATCGATAGAGGGACGATGCGAAGTCCCGTCGATACAGGGAAACGGTCGTTGGGAAAAGAACCCAGCGATGCGGGCGACCTCGCCATGCGCTTGATGGCGATGTTCTGTGCGCTCGACGGGTACGTCGCCACGCTGAGCGCCGTGAACAGGAAAACGACGCGGATACCGCTATGCCCTCTCATGTCCTGGCTCCCCAGATAGTGGGTTTCGGCGGAAAACGCTCTCCGCTGCGTTCACGTTGTAAAGGCAGCGCCCCCTTCCGCGCGGGAAAGCGCTTGGAACAGGCTCGGGGGCGCCGGTTCGTTCCGCCGGGATATTATCACATCCCGGTTCCGAATTCAACAGGCGCGCTCGTACATCGAACCGGCGCGAATTGGTTTGTCCGGGGGATGCCGCTATGTTTGAGATCGGGAATGAGACGGCATGAAATCCGTTCTGATCGTGACATACTATTTCCCGCCTTCCGGTGGACCAGGCGTTCAGCGCGTGCTCAAATTCACCCGCTACCTCCGGTCGTTCGGCTGGCGGCCTGTCGTTTTGACGGTTCGGGACGCCGATTACCCGGCCCGCGACGAATCCCTGCTCCGGGAAATCCCGCCCGATGTCCCGGTGTACCGCACCAACATACCCGAACCGTACCGTTTCTACCGGGTTATTACCGGCAAGGGGAAAGGGACACCCGTCGACGTCAACACGATTCCCCGGCCCGGCGAGCGTCGTCCCCTCACGGAGCACCTCGCCGAGTTCGTCAGGGCGACGTTCTTCATTCCGGATGCGCGGATGGGGTGGCTGAGAACGGCCATCCGGGAAGGGTTGCGTATCATCGATGTCGAGGGCGTCGACGCCCTATACTCCTCATCGCCGCCCTACACGTGCGCGCTGATCGCTCGCGCTTTGAAACGGCGTACCGGACTCCCCTGGGTAGCGGGTTTTCGGGATCCTTGGCGCGGTTTCCTCTCTGCGCCGAAGCGGTGGTTTCTCCCGGATTGGATCGAACGGCACATGGAATACTCCGTCTTTCGCGAGTGCGATCGGATGGAAGTGGCGTGGGTCGGGATCCTGAAGGATTTCCATGCGAAATACCCGACGGTCCCGATCGGGAAAGTCCATCACCTGCCGAACGGGTTCGACAGCGCGGATTTCCCGACCGTCGAGATCATCGAGGACAAGCGTTTCGTCGTGACCTACACGGGTTCTCTGTACGGGAAACGGAATCCCGCCACGTTCCTCTCGGCCGTCGAGAAACTGGCGCGGCAGGGTGATGTGGATCTCTCTTCCCTCCGGTTGCAGTTCATCGGGAGGTTCGGGGAGGATATTCTCCGCATGCTGGAAAACCCCTTTCTCCAGCCCGCCGTCGAAGTGAAGGGATACCTTCCCCACGCGGAAAGCATACGCCATCTGTTTCAATCGCATGCGCTTCTCCTCATCGTGGACGATTACCCCGGGAACGAAGAAATCGTTCCGGGCAAAGTCTACGAGTATATCGGAGCGGGCAAGCCCATCATCGCTCTCGCCCCGCCGGGCGCTGTAGAGGATGTCATTCGCGAGACCCGGTCGGGCCGCGTCGTCCGCTCGGACGACGTGCAGGGCATTGCGCGCGTTTTCCTCGAGTATTACCGCGCATGGCGGTCCGGAACGCTCGAATGCCAACAGGACCGCGATGCGGCAGCACGCTAT
>JARYLZ010000079.1 GCA_029907355.1 Bacteroidota bacterium
TCGCGGTTTTCGCGTTCGCGGGGTGTCCTTCGCACGTGCCCCCCGTTCGCGAGGACTCTCGTGTGACGAAGGGGCGAACGCTCTATGACCAGGGAAGGTACGAGGCGGCGGAATCCCATTTTCGCGAGCTGCTTGCGCAAGCGGCAGTGGAGGGCGATGTCCTCCTCGAAGCGCAATGCCGGAAATGGCTCGGCAACATCATGCTCGCGTACCGGAAGGACGACGAAGCGCTCGTGTCTTTCGCCCGGAGCCGCGCATTGCTCGATAGCGCCATCGCCCAAGCGCAACACGCGGGAATCCTCTTACAGACCGCACGCGATGAACGCCAAAACGTCCTGAACAACACGGCGATCATCCTCAAGAACAGGGGTCGTTTCGAGGAGGCGGCCGCGGTGCACCGGGAAGTGCTCGCGTACGACCGCGCTCGGGGGAACAAGCTCGCCGTTGCGGTTTCGCTCAATAATCTCGGCACGGTGTACCACGCGCAGGCCGACGCCGCCCGCCTCCGGGGCGATGAGGCATCGTTCCATCGATTCCTTGACACGGCGCGTACCCTGTTCCGTGCCTCGCTCGCCGAAGCGCAGACGGCGGACGCATGGATGAATCTCGGCACCGCCCAGGCGTTCAGCGGCCGTCCTGACAGCGCGGTGGCAGCGTTCCGAAAGGCGCATACCATGTACCGAACTTCGGGTTACCGGGTCCACGAGGCGATGTGCCTCGGCAACATCGGAATCATCCTCGAGCGGGAACGGCGCCCGGACGAAGCGGCCGAAGCATTGAAACGCGCGATCGCCATCATCGAGGAACTCCGCGGCGACATCTCGTCCATCGACGTGCGGTCCAGTTTCGTCTCGAACAAGTACCATCTCTACGAGCGGATGGTATCCATCCTCGTCGGCGAAGGTCGCGTCGCGGAAGCTTTCACGTATGTCGAGCGCGCCAAGGCGAGGTCATTCCTCGATATGCTGGGGAACAAAGTCATCGGCGAAACCAAGCGTCGCCCGGCGGATCTCGAGGCCCTCGTTCTTGAGGAGCGCGCCCTCTCAGAACGCATCGCCCGTATCCTCGACGTGCCCGACAGCGCGAAAGCACTCGCCCGCGCCGTCGAACGCCACCGCGACCTCCTCGGACGCCTCCGGGCGGTAGACCCCGAGTATGCTTCCGTGAAGAGCATCGACCCTGTTCCGCTTTCCCGCCTTCAGGCGATGCTCGACGACACGACCGCCGTCGTCGAGTACTTCATCGGAGAGACGGTTGCGGAAGGCGCGCGGACGGCTTTCGTGTTCGTCCTCCGACGCGACACGATCGTGGCGCGGCCCTTACCGCTCGGCGCCAGGCTCGAACTCGAAAAGAAAGTCGAATCGCTGCGGCGGATGCTCTACGCGGATTTCCCCGATGCGAAGACCGCAGCCCTCAGGCTCGCACGCCTCCAGAAAGGCGCGAGCTTCGGCGAGGCGCTCGCGGAATGGCGGGCGACGCCGACGGACGCGCGCTGGCAATACGCCCTCGCGGAGTTGTACAGCATCCTCCTCTTCCCCGTCGAGCCGGCCCTCTCGCACGCCAGAAGGGTGTATATCGTTCCCCACGGTCCCTTGCACCATGTCCCTTTCCATGCGCTCGTGCGGCCGACGAACATCGACCGGAGGCGGGACGTCCACGTCCCCAGGCCGCACTACCTCATCGAAGACATGACGGTGGCGTATTTGCCTTCGGCCAGCGTCCTGCCGTTCGCCCGGCGCAAACAGGGGGCCTTCGACGGAACGGGCCTCGTCGTCGGCGACCCGCTCTACGCCGACCCCGCCTATCGCAGGAGGCCCTTGGAGGGGGCCCTGACCGAAGCGGACTCCGTCGCAGCGCTCATCCCCCGCCCCCTCGTCCGCAAACGGGCCGAGGCCGAGGAACATGTCGTGAAACGCGATCTCGCCGCGGTCTCGCTCGCGCATTTCGCGACGCACGGGGAATTGAACAAAAGGGAACCGCTCCGCTCGCGGATCCTGCTCGCTGCGGCGGAGCCGGACAGCGTCGACGACGGCAACTTGACCGTTGCGGAAGTCTTCAACCTCGACATGAAAGCCGTGCTCGTCGCGCTGAGCGCCTGCCAGACGGCTCAGGTGACCGCGGAGGGGGGGGCGTTCACGCCGGGAGACGACCTGGTGGGTTTGACGCGTTCATTTTTCTACGCCGGTACGCCGGCAGTCATCGCGTCGCTCTGGTATGTCGACGATGCGGCAACCCTGGTGTGGATGACCTCATTCTACCGATGCTGGCTGAAGGAAGGTCTCAGGAAAGCGGAAGCCGCACGCCGCGCCGCCATGGCCATGCTCGAGAATCCTCAGGACCCCGACTGGGTCGTGCCGTATTACTGGGGTGCGTTCATTTATTTCGGGGACATGGAATGAGGGGATACCGGATTCCTCATGGATCGTAAGCGAACCACGGCGTCGAGAGCAAGGTCCCGTTCGAATTGTCCACGTCGAGAACACCAAACGCCGTTTTGTCACAAACGTGGATGGACTCATACTGTGAAAGGACACACCATGAAACGATCGGCCTGTATCACCCTGTCCGTTCTCCTCGTCATCCTCGTCGCGGAAGCGGGGGCGCAACGGACGACGTCTCTCTCGAGGCCTCGATTCCCGCGCCTCGCCCTGACGGATCTGTCCGCCGAGCTCGGGTTGCCCCGCGATATGCTCCCGGGTTTCGGGATGCGGGTGGATATTGCGCGAAGGTTGGCGGATGCGGACGCACTCGCGGCCGAGGCGGTACTCCTCGCCTTCGCGGAAGAAGTCGCGGGAAAGACCGCCGCCACGATCACTTCCCTGGCGATTCTCGAGGAAGCCGCCCGCATCGCCGGGGAGTCGCGCGAACCCTCGTCGATCCGCGCGGTCGAGGTAGCTGCGGCCAGGGTGAACGGCGGGGAACGCGCCGTGACTCTCCTGCGCGAAACGATGGCTATGGTCCCCGAGCGACGGGGCGAAGGGAATTTCGTCGGCTATGTCCGCGTGATCAACCGGACGGGGCGGCTCCTCGATGTCTATATCGACGGGAAGTACTCGGGTTTCCTCTCCGACGAGGAGGAACGCCTCTTTTCGACAGGCCACGGCACGACCGTCGTCCGTGTGATGGACGCTTTCGGCAATACCGCCGAGGAAATCGTCGAAGTGCGGCAGGAGGACACTTTGACGTGGACAGTGAATCCATAAGGGTTCCTCCGCCCTCCATCGAAGGGAAAAATCCTTGCATTCGTATCGAGCCGCCGTCGAGTATCTCTTCCGTCTCCAACAGTTCGGCATAAAGCTGGGGCTGAACAATACCCGTGCGCTTCTTCGATGGTGGGGGAGGCCGGAGCAGGCGTACCCCGTGGTTCATGTCGCCGGGACGAACGGCAAAGGTTCGACGTGCGCTTTCATCGCCTCGATCCTCGCCGAGGCGGGGTACCGGGTCGGTCTGTACACATCGCCGCATCTCGTCGATTTCCGGGAACGCATACGGGTCGACGGCAAACCGATACCGCGTACGGCCGTTCTCGAATACACGCGCGCCCTCCGGCCCCTCGTGGACGCCCGCCGTGCCACGTTTTTCGAAGCGACGACCGTTATGGCTTTCCGGTATTTCGCGGACGCGGGGGTGGACGTCGCCATCATCGAAACGGGGCTGGGTGGAAGACTGGACGCGACCAACGTCGTGCACCCACTGGTGAACGTCATCACAGGCATCGCCCTCGACCACGCGGAACACTTGGGCGGCACCGTCGAAGCCATCGCGCGGGAAAAGGCGGGGATCATCAAGCGGGGCGTGCCGGTCGTCATCGGAGCGATGACGGCGCCTGCACGGAAGGTCATCGCCGACGCCGCACGCCGGAAGGGGGCGCCGCTTCGCGAGTCTCCCGCCGAAGTCACCCTCCTCACGATCCGCGATTTCGACCGCATGGATTTCACGCACACGCATTCGGGCGTTCCCATGCGTTTCCGAAGCCCTCTCGCCGGTGTCCACCAGGCGGCGAACGCCGCGCTCGCCCTCACGGTCGCGGAAATTCTCGCCGAGAGAGGAGTTCCCCTGTCCCCCCATCACGCACGGCTGGGGATTGCGGGGGTCAAGCGAAGGACGGGTATCGCAGCGAGGCTCGAACGGCTGTCGAAAGCCCCGGAAATCATCGTCGACGTTGCGCACAACCCGGATGGGATCCGTACCGCTCTCGCAACGTGGACATCGCTCCGGCCGCCTGAGCGGACGCACCTCGTGTTCGGCCTCGGGAGGGCGAAAGATCTCGACGGTGTTCTCGCGTGTATCCGCCGATGGCCATGGCTCTCGATCCGTGCCGTGGATTGCGACGCGACGGAAATCCGGCCAGCCAGGGGGATCGCAGCGAGAGCGGTCCAGCTCGGCGTGAAGGTCATGGAAGGCGGTGATGTGGTCACCGGTATGGCCGAAGCTGCGGAATCCCTCCCCGACGATGAGCACATTCTTCTTCTCGGTTCGCACTTCATCGTCGGTGCATGGCTTGCCCGAATGCAGGAAACGTGCCTGCCTCCTGCCGTTCCTTGACAATGTCGAAAATAACCCTATATTTCATTTCGGAGCGTCAAGCCCACCTGTATCGTCAACGTTTCACTCGCCGGACACGTTTCCAACCCCGCCCCAAACCCCATGGGGGGGAGCCGCTCGAACAGGAATAAGGTTTTCGACGTCGCGTGTCGCCCACCCCGCGAGTGAACGGGCGCTCCCACGGACATGTTCTCGATCATTCGTTCACCTTTGTTCTGAGACCCCTCCCGTCGCGGGCAAGGACACCTTTAGCGGCGGGAGAGAGTCGGTTTTTCAATCGACATATTTCCAAAGAACCCTTCGAAAGCACACAGGTGCGGAAATGACTATGGACATTGCGGAATTGAAGTCCAAGCGCATTGCGGAACTCTCCCAGATCGCCCGCGATCTGGGGATCACCGGTATCGGGGATCTCAAGAAACAGGAACTGATTTTCAAGATCCTCGAAGCGCAGACGCAGAAGGATGGGATGACATTCAGCAAGGGGGTTCTCGAGGTTCTTCCCGACGGGTACGGTTTTCTCCGATCGGCGGATTACAACTACCTGCCGTCGCCCGATGACATATACGTTTCGCCGAGCCAGATCAAGAAATTCGGCCTGCGGACCGGCGACACCATCAGCGGCCAGGTGCGGCCTCCGAAGGAAGGCGAGAGATTCTTCGCCCTCCTCAAGGTGGAGGCGGTCAATTTCGAGGACCCCGAGAAAATCAAGGACCGCCCGCTCTTCGACAATCTCACACCGCTCTACCCCAACGAGCGATTCATCCTCGAAGTGGCGCCGAACGAGCTTTCCATGCGGATCATGGACCTCCTGACCCCGATCGGGAAAGGGAACCGCGGTTTGATCGTTTCCCCGCCGAAGAGCGGCAAGACCATCCTCCTCCAGAAAATCGCCAACAGTATCAGCACGAACCACCCCGATGTCATTCTCATCGTGCTCCTCATCGACGAGCGGCCGGAAGAGGTGACCGACATGGAACGTTCCGTGAAGGCGGAGGTGATCAGCTCGACGTTCGACGAGCCGCCGGAACGGCACGTCCAAGTCTCCGATATGGTGCTCGAGAAGGCGAAACGCCTCACCGAGTGCAAGAAAGACGTCGTCATTCTCCTCGATTCGATCACGCGGCTCGCGAGGGCGCACAACACCGTGGTTCCGCACTCCGGGAAAATCCTCTCCGGCGGTGTAGACGCCAACGCCCTTCACCGCCCGAAACGGTTCTTCGGCGCGGCCCGGAACATCGAGGAAGGCGGTAGCCTCACCATCATCGCCACGGCGCTCGTCGAGACGGGCAGCAGGATGGACGAGGTCATCTTCGAGGAGTTCAAAGGGACCGGCAACATGGAGATCGTGCTCGACCGCAAGCTTTCCGACCGCCGAATCTTCCCCGCCATGGACGTCAATCGGTCGGGCACGCGCAAGGAAGACCTCCTGCTCACCCCTGAGGAACTCAGCCGCGTCTGGGTCCTCCGGAAGGTGCTCAGCGAGTATACGACCGTCGAGGCGATGGAATTCCTCATCGAGAAGATGCGCGGCACGAAGAGCAACAAGGAATTCCTCCGTTTCATGAACAGCTGATGCAGGGCTGACGGCCCTTGCCCCTCCCGCGCGGAGGGTTTTCCCATGGTGGGTGAGATCTCGCGCAGGGAAATCTCTTCCTGTCCGAGGAGGGAGGAATTGTGAACACGCCATGCATGGGTGCGGATTCCCGGCACATCAGCACGAGGGAGAAAGGCGCAGACCCCGCAAGTTCCGTCGCATGACGATTCCCATCCATTCATCTCTCCGATCGGCATCTGCGGTAAAGCCGGTGCGAGATACGGCACGCGAGGAAGGGGGTAAGCATGCGTCGGGACCGCCTCCGTGAGTCGTTCGAATCGGAATATCTCACGAGCCACGCCATCGAGGAGGAATGCACGGCAGGGAAGGGGAAGACGCGTCTCGAAAAGCGGTGGGTGACGCTTCCCGACGTACCGCCGGGCTTGGGAAGAGACCGATCCGCGGCTTGCCGTTTCGGGTTGCACGAGTGTGATATTGTGCCCCTGCATCGAGTAAGGACCCGAAGGGAAGGTATGGGGAGGTCTCGAGCAGGATCACCGTGCCTCGAAGGTTCGCCGAATGGTGCCGTGGTGTTCACGGAGCGAGGGGCATGGCGACGAAGAGGGATTTCGACACACAACAGGCGAGGAAGACTTCCCGGCGTAGGGGTATCGCGAGGGTCGTGACCCTTGGATTTCCTGCAAAGGCATGCGCGCTCGCACCGGCAAGGTTCCATATGCATACGATGAACCCACCGTTTCCCGATGCGTCGGCATCCATGGGAGCCCAAACGTGATGGGATTCCGAAGGGAGATATCTTCGGCAGAAAAAGATTTCTTGGACCGTCGAAAACGACACCACCGGGCGATAGAACCACCATGCTATCCCTGCTTTCACGACCGGTCCCCTAACGAGACCGCCAACCATACATAGGAAGGGTAGAACGACCTGTTTCACCATGCGGCAAGCGGTTTCTCGGGAAAGGTCTCGTCGCGCTCCCGTGTGTTTGAAATTGAACGGAATGCCGGTGGAACAAGCTCGTTCGAGCGAAATGTCAGTGGTTTTTCTCAGTCGAAAGCGTGTTTCAGGGAGGCGATGGGATGTACTTCAGGCGCGAAAGGAGAACAGGTATGTCATCCCGGTTTGGGGGAACGCTCCAGTGAGAGGGATACCGTTGCGCTTATGCATGGAGTGCGTTACATTCCCACATCCCGTAGCAGAGCCGTTTCCCCAATTCTTTTCTTTACCCATGAGAAGGAGAGTCCCATGAAAACAGTGGTCACCGTTCTTTCCTGTGCCTTCTTGCTGGCGCTGGTCCCCTTTCCCGATTCCCAGGCACAGGAAACCCCCCGTGCCCACGCCATCAGCGTGAACCCGCTCGGTTTCGTTTTCGGTCTGATGAACGTCCGCTATGAACAGCGGGTCCAGGGCACGAACAGCTTCCATGTCGGAGGGACGCTCGTGCCGATCTACACGAATTACATGGGTTTCGGTCTCACCGGCGGATACCGCTGGTACTTCCTCCCGAACGAGGGGCGGAAAGCGCTCTGCGGCATGGCGGCAGGACCTTTCCTTTCCCTCTTATTCTGGAACTACTCCGGGACGGCGAGCATCGGCAGCGAGGGCGGCGTCGTGATGATCCTGGGGGGCGACCTTTCCTACAAGTGGATCTGGACCAATTTCATGCTGGAACCATCCTTGGAACTCGGGTTTATCCCTGTCAAAGGGAAAGGCGATTTCTACGCGACGACGGCATTCCTCGGGCTCGGACTGCACCTGGGTTATGCGTGGTGAAGAATACCGCGCCGTTTCCCGAGAGCCATGACGGAGCGGGATGCCGCTCCGTTTTTTATCCGCCTTGCACCGGAAGCGGTGCTCTTTGTTCGGCCCGGCCTGTTTCGTACATTGGGTGACGTCACC
The DNA here is from genome assembly GCA_029907355.1 of Bacteroidota bacterium. GTDB lineage: Bacteria > Bacteroidota > Ignavibacteria > SZUA-365 > SZUA-365 > JARYLZ01. Next base: position 8,003 of record JARYLZ010000079.1, read on the forward strand.
CGTCATATTGCACTCCGGGTGAGTACCGGGTATTTTCCCATCCCCTTTTCGAAAGTCGTCCCCATTTTTCGGAGGTCCGTATGAAGCGAATCCTACCCGCCACCCTCCTTTTCCTGGCGATCGGCATTGCCCCCGCCCTCGCGCAGACATATCTCGGCATCCAGGGTGCGATGGGTGTCCCGACCGGTGCGTTCGCCAAGGAATACGCCATCGGATACGGCGGCAATGGGCAGTTCCTGTACAACCTGGTGGAAGACAATCTCTGGATCGTGGGGGAAATCGGCTTCAAGTACTTCGGCTACGACAATCCCGAGCGGGAAGAACTATCCGGCCGCTTGACCACCGTCCCGCTGTTCGGGAGCGTCCGCTACCAGCTCGCGAAAGGGAATTTTCGACCCTACGTCGGTGGAGGGCTCGGGATCCATTTCGGTTCGCGGAAGCTGGAGGAACAACAAGCGGTCGGGGTCAAGATCTATCGGCGGTCCGAGTCGTCGATCGGTGCAGCGTTTCTCGGTGGTTTCTTGTACCCGATTTCCACGAAACTTCAGCTCGACGCAACGGTGCTGGTTCAGACGATCCTCTTCGAGGATATCGCGGACTCCCCCGCGTTCCTCTCCGTCAAGGTGGGGATCCTCTTCCCCGTCGCCTTTTAGGTCTCTCGCCGCTACCCTTTCCCCGTAGGTGGGGGACGCCGTCCGCACCGAGTCGGACGACGGAAGGGCGGCGTGAGCACAAGCGCGTGCAATCGCTCGCGTGAGGTCAGCAAGTATCCCACATCAATACCATCAGGACGATCCAATGAGTCATATCGGCAACTACGAGGAAACCTACGCGAAATTCACATGGCGCGACGCGGAACGGGAAATCGGTTACGAGCCCGGCGATCCCATCAACATCGGCGCATGGTGCACGGACCGCATATGTGCCCAAGGTAAGGGGCGGAAAACGGCGCTCGTCTGGGAAGGGCACGACGGGACACGGAAACAGTACACCTTCGACGACATGCGCCTGAGGACGAATACGATCGCTGCGTTTCTTCGCAGCCACGGCATCGAACCGGGTGAACGCGTCTGTCTCTTCATGGACAAGATCCCGGAGCTCTACTTCGGATTCCTCGGCGTCCTGAAGACGGGCGCCATCGTCCAACCCCTCTTCTCCGCATTCGGATCGGAATCCCTGCTCACCCGCCTTGCTGACGCGGGAACGAGCGCCATCTTTACGCAGAAGAAACACCTTGCGAAAGTTCGGGCCATCGTCGATCAGCTCCCTTCGTTGCGCTTGATCATCGTCGTCGACGACGACGGGTCGAAACCCCTCCGGGAGCGGGAAACCGCCTTCGATATGGACGGGTCGCCGCAGGTCGAGCATTTCGACGTTCACCCGACGACCGCGGAGTCGCCCTCGGTGCTCCATTACACCTCCGGCACGACGGGGAAACCGAAGGGCGCCCAGCACGTGCATTACTCCCTGATTTCCCAATACATCACCGCAAAGTACGTTCTCGACCTGCACGAGGACGACATCTACTGGTGCACGGCAGACCCCGGCTGGGTGACGGGCACTTCCTACGGCATCATCGGGCCGTGGGCGAACGGCGTCACCCAGTGCGTCACGGATGCCGGTTTCAAGGCGGACAACTGGTACGGGTTCATCGAGCGCATGCGCGTCACGGTGTGGTATTCGGCCCCGACGGCGATCCGCGGCCTGATGAAGGAAGGGCTCGACGTGGTACGCAAGTACGATCTTTCCTCCCTGCGTCATCTCTGCAGTGTCGGGGAGCCTCTCAACGCCGAAGCGGTCCTGTGGTCGAAGGAAGCGTTCGGGAAGATGTTCCACGACACGTTCTGGCAGACGGAGACCGGGTGCATCGTGATCAGCAATTACCCCGGCATGCCGATCAAACCGGGCTCCATGGGGAAGCCTTTCCCCGGTATCACGGCCGCCGTGCTGGATCCGAGCACTTACGAGCCGATCGCCGTGAAGGGCGAGGTAGGGCTCATCGCCATCCGTCCTCCCTGGCCGTCGATGTTCCGCACGTACTGGAAGAACGAGGAAACGTACAAAGCCAAGTTCCGCAACGGATGGTACATCTGCGGCGACCGAGCCAGCATCGACGAGGACGGGTATTTCTGGTTCATCGGGCGCGACGACGACGTCATCAACACGGCCGGGCACCTCGTCGGACCGTTCGAGATCGAGTCCGCCCTCCTCGAGCACCCCGCCGTCGCCGAGTCCGCAGCGGTGGGCAAGCCCGACCCCGTGAACATGGAGGTCGTGAAAGCGTTCATCGCGCTCAAACCGGGGTATACGCCCTCGAAGACCCTGGAGCTCGAGATCATGAATTTCATCCGAAAGAAACTCTCGCCGCTCGCCATGCCGCAGGAAGTCGAGTTCGTGCCGTCCCTCCCGCGGACACGGTCGGGGAAGATCATGCGGCGGCTGCTCCGCGCAAGGGAGTGGGGGGAGGAGATCGGCGACACCTCCACGCTCGAGAACGACTGACACCGCGGATGGAGAACGAAAGGCCCCTGTTCATCATTCCCATACCCCGCTGCGGTTTCGCACGCCGGGGCGTTCACTCAACCAGGAGACGGATTCCATGTCGCAGCTGAAGGACCTCATTCTCAATTACGTGAAGAACGAATACCTCGAGGCGGACGACGACCGCGAGATCGCCTACGACACGCCGCTGATCTCGAGCGGCATCGTCGATTCGTTCTCGATGGTATCGCTCAAGGTATTCCTCGAGAACACGTACAACATTTCGATCCCCGACGCGAAGGCGACGCCCGAAGCCTTCGACAGCGTGAACAACATCGTCGAGCTCCTCAAGGAATTCGGCGTCCACGAGTAGAGGTTTCCCATGTTCAGCCCAGAAATCCGACAGGCGTTCCAGCAGCAGCTCGCCGAGATGCAGGCGCAGGGCATCTTCAAGGAGGAACGCGTCATCTGCGCGCCCCAGGACGCGGACATCGAAGCCGAGTTTCCCATCGGCTCCGAGCGCAGGAAGGTCATCAACATGTGCGCGAACAACTACCTGGGCCTCTCCTCGCATCCCGAGGTCGTGGGAGCCGCCCACCGCGGGCTCGACGTCCGCGGGTACGGCATGTCGTCCGTGCGCTTCATCTGCGGCACGCAGGACATCCACAAGGAACTCGAGCGGAAGCTCACCGAGTTCCTCGGCACCGAGGACACCATTCTCTTCCCCTCCTGCATGGATGCCAATGCCGGCGTGTTCGAAGCGGTCCTGAACGAGCAGGACGTCATGATCGCGGACCGGCTCGTCCACGCATCCATCGTCGACGGGATGCGGCTCGCCAAAGCCCAGCAGGACACGTACAAGCACAGCGACATGGCCCACCTCGAGTCGAAGCTCAAACTCCACCAGGACAAGCGCATCCGTATGATCATCACGGACGGCGCGTTCTCGATGGACGGCGACCTCGCGCGGCTCGACGTCATCGTCGAGCTCGCCGAGAAGTACAACGCGATGGTGTTCATCGACGATTCGCACGCGACGGGGTTCATCGGGAAAACCGGCCGGGGGACGCACGAGCATTTCGGCGTCGTCGGTAAGATCGATATCATCACGACGACGCTCGGGAAAGCGCTCGGCGGGGCGTCGGGCGGCTGTGTTTCCGGCCGGCGCGAGATCGTCGAGATGTGCCGCCAGCGCGCGCGGCCGTACCTGTTCTCCAACACCGTCGCCCCGGTCGTCGTCAGCGGGGCCGTCGCCGTCCTCGACCTCATCTCGAAGACCACCGAGCGGCGTGACAAACTGGAGCGGAACACGCGATGGTGGCGGGAACACCTCACGGAGGCGGGGTTCATCATCAAGCCGGGCGAGACGCCCATCGTGCCCGTCATGCTCTTCAATGCGAAACTCTCGCAGGACTTCGCGCGGGACCTCTACGAGGAAGGCGTGTACGCGGTCGGCTTCTTCTTCCCCGTCGTCCCCAAGGGCCAGGCGCGCATCCGGACGCAGCTGTCGGCCGCCCACGAGTTGCACCATCTCGAGAAAGCACTCGACGCTTTCGTGAAGGTGGGGAAGAAGTACGACGTCTTGCACAAGACGAAGCAGGAAATCATCGCCATGTACGGCGAGTGACCCGGGGGAAACGATCCTTCCCGTCGCCCTCATGAGACGAAAGGGCGGCGGGATTTCCTTTCGAATGAGAGCACGCGCGAGACAGGAGGATGCCGATGAACGACAAACTCGCTAACCCTGCACCGCTCGGCCTGATGGGTTTCGGGATGACAACGATTCTCCTGAACATCCACAACGCCGGCTTCTTCCCCGTGAGCTCGATGATCCTGGCCATGGGCATATTCTACGGCGGGCTCGCCCAGATCATCGCCGGTATCATGGAATTCCGGAAAGGGAACACCTTCGGGACGACGGCGTTCACCTCGTACGGCCTTTTCTGGCTTACCCTCGTCGGTCTCTGGGTCATGCCGAAACTCGGTTGGACGGAACCGACGACCGAGGCCTTCATGGGATGGTACCTGTTCCTCTGGGGTGCGTTCACGTTCTTCATGTGGATCGGTACGTTCGGGAAGAACCGGGCGGTCCAAACGGTGTTCCTCACGCTGACCGTCCTCTTCTGGCTGCTTGCCGTCCGCGACTGGAGCGGGAACGCGATCGTCGGCGCCGTCGCGGGGTGGGAAGGGATACTCTGCGGTGCATCGGCCGTCTACCTCGCCATGGCGGAGGTCATCAACGAGGCGAGAGGGAAAACCATTCTCCCGGTCGGCGAGCGGGCGACGTAACGAGGCGGGTGCACCCAAAGGATGCAGGAACCGGTGAAGCCCGGGGACGAAGAGGCAGCGCGCGACCGGTCCGGGCTCCGCGATGTCGCCGCGGGTGAGCCACACGGCGGCGACGCGGAGAAGACCGCGCGCGCCGCGCTGTGGACGTCCTCCATCGCCTCGTTCACGACGCCGTTCATGAGTTCCGGCATTTCGGTCGCCTTGCCGGATATCGCGCGCGAATTCCACATGTCCGCCGTGACCTTAGGATGGGTCGCGGGTGCATACCTCCTCGCCGCAGCGATCTTCCTCCTCCCCTTCGGTCGCCTGGCGGATATCCACGGGAGGAAGCGCTTCTTCTCGGCGGGGCTGGTGGTGCATTCGCTCGCATGCCTTTTCTTAGCCTTCTCTTCAGGGACGCCCTTTCTCCTGGTGATGCGCGTGGTTCAGGGGATAGGCGGCGGGATGATTTTCGGGACGAGCGTCGCGATTCTCGTCTCCGCTACTCCGCCCAGGCGGCGCGGCCGTGTGTTGGGGATCAACGCGGCGGCGGTGTACCTCGGCCTCACACTGGGTCCGGCGCTCGGCGGGTTCCTGACGCACGCTTTCGGGTGGCGGAGCATTTTCCTCCTCACAGCGATCGTGGGGCTCGCCACCGCCGGTGCAGTATGGCGACTTCTCGAACGGGAATGGGCGGAGGCCCGCGGCGAGCGTTTCGACGCATGGGGGGCGGTCGTGTACAGCCTAGCCCTGACCGGTGTCATGCTGGGATTCTCATTCCTCCCCCACCCCGAAGGCGTCGCGCTCATCGTCGCCGGGGCCGCCGCCTTCGCCATCTTCCTCGCCCTGGAATCGCATACCGCCCACGCCCTTCTCCCCATGGCGATGTTCCGATCGAACCGCGTGTTCACGTTTTCG
>JARYLZ010000007.1 GCA_029907355.1 Bacteroidota bacterium
CGTGGCACACGACATTCGCGAACCCGCGCCGCTCCGCTTCCTCCCGCGTGCGGCGCACGCCGACCGGCGCGACATCGATGGCATCCACCCTCTCCGCCAGGTGGGCGATCCGGAATGCCTGGGCATCGTCGCCGCAGCCGATCTCGAGAACGCGGGCGCCTTCACTGCGGGCGGCGATCGCGTCGGTGAATACGCGGTTGCTCGTCGCACAAACGGCGTAGAAGCCGGAAAGGTTTTCCCGCGTGCGTTCGGTGAACGCCGTATCGAAGAATTCCGCCTGCCGACCGACGGGGTCACGGGATGTCATCGTCCTCCTCCGTCGCCGCGCATCCCGATGCTCCGCGGGCTCCGGACCGGACACGGAATCGCGGTCCGGCACCGTTTCGTTCCCGCCGGTTCGGCGAATCGCACAGGAGGATCGGACTTGCGAAGGCACATGGATTATCGGTGCGGCGATTCATGCATCAAGGAATGCCGCATGGTGAAGATAGAGATTCCCCGGTAAACTCCACATCGGCGGATGGCCAAGGAATCCGATCGTGTCGCGACACGTGATATATCCGTAGAAGCAACATGGTCGAACAGATCACAGAAGAGGGTTACGGAATCCCCATTCATTCCTTCTTCGGTTCGAAGCGCTCTCCCGCCTTATCCTATACGGGTATCGAGTCCGATTTCATATTGGAAACATGAAGGGAATCGCATTGGGATTGGCTTCCTCGCTGTCTATATTTGACGCAGGTTCCTCAAGCGCCATCCCGTTGAACGGGAGGGGAAGTTCCGCGTCTTCGATCGACACGCACCGCAGCCGTTGCCCGCCACCCTAAAAAAGAAGCTCCTCATCGTCAGCACCCGACTCCCCTACCCGCTGACGGACGGTGTTCGCATCCGTATCTACAACACGGCCAAGTATCTCTCGCGGCACTACATCGTCGACCTCGCCTGCCTGACGTACCAACCGTTCAGTGCAAGCCATCTCGAAACCCTCCGCGGAGTCTTCCGGGAAGTTTACGTCCGGAAGGTCCACCCTGCCGCGTGCGCTCTCCATGCGCTCCTCAGCCTCTGGAACCGCCTCCCCGCACAGACGAATTTCTTCCGATTCGCCCTGTTCGACAGGCTCCTTGCGGAAATCGCCCCCCGTTACGATGTCGTTCTCTTCAACCATATCCGCACATCGGAATATGCCCGCCGCCGGCACGGGAAAAGCATCCTCGACCTTCACGACTCCTTCGGTCTCCGCTACGAACGGACGCTGCGCAACGTGCACGGTCCCATGCGGTGGTTCATCCGCTTCGAACTCTCCCGCGTCAGCGCATACGAGCGGGAAGTGTTCGACTTGGTCGACCATGCCGTCATCGTTTCCGAGGTCGACCGACGTTACCTGATCGAACGTGGCGCCCCTGCCGAGAAACTTTCGGTTCTCAACGTCGCGGTGAGGGACGATATCCGCCCCGGCCCCCCGGCGGACCGTGGGCGTTGCATCGTGTTCCTCGGGCGGATCGCTTACGGGCCGAACGAAGACGCCGTACTCTGGTTCGCGGACAACGTGTTCCCGGTCGTGCACGCGCGATGTCCCGACACCACCTTCTTCATCGCCGGCATCGACCCGACTCGTCGTGTCCTCGCCCTCCGCGATCGTCCCGGCATCGTCGTGACGGGGTACCTGGAAAACCCGTACACCCTGATGAACGACGCGACGGTGGTGGTCGCCCCGATCCGTTTCGGTGCGGGGATGCAGAACAAGGTGCTCGAGGCGATGTATCTCGGGAAACCGGTCGTCGTCAGCACCGTCGGTGCGGAAGGGATCGACGGAAAGAAGGGCGAGCATTTCCTCATCGCTGACGATGCCGACACGTTCGCGCGCGCTGTCGTCGAGCTTCTGGAAGACCGAGAACTGGCCTCACGGATCGGCGAAGCGGGGAGGAAACTCGTTCTCGAGCGCTACACGTGGCCGACCGCGGCCGAGCGGCTCATCGGGATCATCGAGACGGTCCTCGGGGCACCGCCCCGCTGAGCGGGCGCAAGAGGCGACGGACGCAGCACAACTTATCCCGAGAGCGTCGCGGACTTCAGTGACCCGGCGCCTGCCCGGTTCCGCCGAAGAACACCCGCAAGCCGTCGAAGACCCCGCGCCAGAGGGCTTCGATGCGTTCTCTTTTCTCGCGGCCTTTCGGCGCCGCAACGGCTGTGGCGACGGTTTTCCCAAGGGCGTTTACGACGGCGTATGCCGCGACGTATAGGCGGTACGGCAGCGGTTCGGACCGAAAGGCGAGAAAACGGTTGCGTCCGACGTAGTAATTGTACGTCGGTGTGTAGCGGCTCCAACGCGTGCCGCCGCCGGACTTGTGCCGGATACTTCCATTGGGGACGTACCAGAGCTCCCATCGCCTGGACACGCGTCGGGAGAACTCGAAATCTTCGAAGTAGAGGAAGAACGACTCGTCGAGGAGGCCGACGTCGCGGAATACGTCGGCGCGGGCGAGGAAGATACAGCCGGAAATGAAATCGACACGGAGCGGCGCACGGAGCCGTTTCTCCGGGTAGGGCCGGATATTGCACCGGAGCCGGCTGAAACGGCCGGCCGTATGGTAGCGGCGCGCAGGTTCCGCCAGCAGGGTGGCATGGCAGGTGACGACGCCGGCGGCGGGACGGGCGGTGAGATGGGCGAGCATCCCGTCGAGAAAACCCGGCTCGACGACGAGGTCGTTGTTCATGACGAGCACGTACTCGGCGCCCTGCGCCAGTGCATGTCGAATCCCTGCGTTCATGCCCGCCGCATACCCGTCGTTCCTCCCGCGGAGGATGACGGCGTGACTGGGGTACCGTTCCTTCAACCGTGCGCCATCACCGGACGGGGAAGCGTTGTCGACGAGCACGATGCGAAGACCGTCATACCCTGCGGCTTCGATCGACGCCAGGCACCGCACGGTATCGTCGAAACCGTTGTAATTCAAGATGACGGCGAAGATTGCCGACGGCATAGCACACCCTCTCAAACGCCGTTGGGCGCCGCGTGCCGCCGGGTGATCGCGACGTACCTCGCGTCGGCCGCGGCAATCCACAACCAGAAGAACGGCGTGTGGTACGGCCCGATCGTCATGAACGTACTGATGAGAACGGCCGCCATGGCGAGGCGGACGGCCATCGCGTACGTCCGCTCCGATTGTGTCGGGGCGTGCCGGATCACGGTGCGGAGTTCCCGGAAGGTCATCCCCAGCGCGAGGACGAGAAGGGTGAACCCGATAATCCCTGTCTCCGCAAAAGCCCGACCGAGGAGGGACGCGATGTTCGGCACGGCCCGCACCTCGACGACTTCGGCGATCACACGCCTCGGGATCAGCTCGGCGAGGTGCGTGGAGATGCCGCCCAGACCGTACCCGACGAGCGTGGGTGCTCGGAGGATACTGACGAACGGCCCGAGCGAACCGTAGAACCGGTCGCTGAACGAAACGTTCTGGAGCCCGAAAGCGAGCGACGTGGCGTGCCGCACGATCTGGTTGCTCGGGAACAATGCGACGAAGAGAGCGAAGAACCCCACACCGACGAGAAAGACAGCAAGGATCGTGCCCTTCCGTGGACCGATGACCATGCCGGTGAAGAGCGTTCCCGTCATGATGATCAAGGCACTGCTGCTGAACGTCCACCCCACGCTCAGCAACGCGACGATGGCGAGGACGGCTGTTCGGAACCGCAGGGGCCGGGAGTACTCCTCGGAGAGGAAAACCGGCAACATCGTGATGATGACGGTCGTCGCGAACGCCGCGGGTTCGACGGTGAAGGCGCTCGCGCGCATTGCCGCCGTGTGGCCGATGGGGCTGAGGAAACGGCGCACCCCGGCGACGATGGCCCCCGCCCATTGCTGGTCGAAAGCCCCCCACGCGACGTTGAGGAGGGCGAGCGCGAACGACGGGATGAGCCCGGCGACGAGGTACTTCGATACATCCGAGTCGCTCAAGTGGAGGATGGTCTGGCGGAACACGAAGAACGTGGCGAACCCGCACGCGAGCGCGAAGAGTTGGCGCAGCCACCCGGCGATGCGGAGATCGGACTCCCCCTGCAGGAGGTGGACACCGAGGAGCACCGCCGAGTGGGCTACAGCGAACACGACGAACGCCGTGACGCAGGTGAGCACCGGGCTGCGGGGAATCCTCCGGATGAAGAACGGCGCGAAGAGCAGAGCGAAAACGGTCGTCAGCGGGAGGGTCTGGATCCCGAACGCTTCCTGGAACGGGAGAGTCTGGAATGGGATGGAAAGGAGGAGCAGAGCGCCGCAGAGTCGTGCGAACGCAGGACCTCCGAAGAGGAGTCTCGCGAACCGGGCGTCCCCGGCGTCGCTCGCAACGGTGGCAGGGTTTTCGAAGACCTCCATGTCACTCCGCAACCCATGGGAGACGGAGGCGGCGGACGATATCCGCGAGGATGCGCGCGTCGTCCCGGTAATGATACCGTGCGTAGATGAATACGGCAACGGAAAAAACGATACCGCAGTAGGCGGCGCGAAGCACAGCAGGGCCTTGCACGAACAACCCGGCAATCCCCGCCGTCGCCGTGAGCCCGCCGAGGAGCACGACACTTCGCGGGGCGAGGGCGGCGAACCGCGCACGCATCAGGCGCCGGGCGAAGAAGAACAGAACGAGAAAATCCGCCGCCGTCGCCGCAGCACGGACAGCAGCCGCCCCCGAAATTCCGACGGTGCGGATCATCAGCCAGCCGCAGCCGACGGTGAAAACGGCGAGGGCGAGATCGAGCTTCGCCTTGACATCGGGCCGCCCCATCCCGTTGACGACGACGTACGGGACATGCGAGAGGGCATTGAAAAAGAACGCGAGCATGAGGATCTGGAGGACGGGGGCGCCCGCTTCCATGTATTGGGGACCGAGCCATGTGCCCACCAGTTCCCGCGCGAACAGGATGACGCCGAGGCAGAGCGGCAAATACACCATCACCAGGGCACGGAGGGAGACGCGAAACAATTTCTCGTCGTCCCCCGTCGAAACGGCCCCGCGTTCACGGCTGAACTTCGGGTAGATCGAGACGGCGAGGCTGGTCGGGACGGCGGAGACGCGGGAGATCAGTTCGTACGGCGCCGTGTAAGGGGCGAGGAACGAGACGCCGAGAAGCCCCGAGATGAGGAACTTGTCCGCGTGGATCAAGACGGGCGTCAGCGCGTAGCTGATCCCCACCCAACCGACGAAGCGGAGGAGAGGACCAGTGAAGGACAGCGCCCCCGCTGTGCGGAGCGCGAGGACACCGGGGTACAATTTCACGACGCACGCGGCGAACCACAAGGCGGCGAATACGCGCGAAGCCAGTAAGAGCCACATCACCGTCGGGATGCCAAAGCCCAACCAAGCCCCCGCCGCGGGGACGAGGAACAGCAGCATCGTCGTGGGGATCTTCACGCTGTTCGTCAGGTCGAAGCGTTCGCACCCTTCCAGAACGCCTCGGAAAGCCGAGGCGATCGTCACGAACGGCACGGCCGGCGCAAGGATGACGAACATCGAGCGCGCTTCCCTTTCCAGTGCGGGTGGGACTCCGGCTACGGCAGGTCCGATCGTAAGCCCTCCAGCGAGGAACAACAGCCCGAAGAAAATGCCGAGCACGGCGTTCATCCGCACCGACGATCGGCAAATAGCAGGAACATCGCAGGAACGGCCTTCGCGGAGGGCGACCGCCGTGAAGCGCACCGTTCCGAGAGCCGTCCCCATGTCGAGGAAGATGAACGAACCGAGCAGGCTGATCGCCAGCGAGAGGAGGCCGTACCGCTGCGGCCCATAGCCGTGCAGAGTGACCGGAATTGCGAACGCCGCCACGACGAAAGGCACGACGAGGCCCGAGAGGTTGAGGGCGGTATGTTTCAGCACGTCACGCACGCTGCGCCGAAAGAGCCGCAGAAGCCGTGTCCGCCTCCCCCGATCAGGCGCGCATGCGATACACGCGCCGGATGCGGCCGACGGCCGATGCGAGCGATCGCTCGATGGGCGTAGCGAGCACACCGCGCGCCGTGAGGGATTCCATGAGGAACACGAGCAACGCGGAAAGGAAGAAAACCACGACGACGGCCAGCAGGACGATGAGGGAACGTTTCGGCGCGTACTTCCTCTCCGGGGGGACGGCCCGGTCGAGCACCAGCACGACCGGCGTTTGTTTCTGCTCGTCGATCTTCGCCTGCTCGTAAATCGGGACGGTGAGCTGGATGACTTTCGTCTGGATTTCGAAGTTCCGGTACAGGCGGAGGTATTGCGTCCCGAGCTCCGGCAGGTCACGGAACGGGACGAACGGGGAGAGGGAGCGGTCCTCCGCAGGCACACCCACGCCGAACCGCATCTCCCTCAGCTTTCGGTTCAGCTCGGCAATTTCCGCGCGTTTCAGGGCGGTCTGGGGGTTGTCCTTTCCGAGCGAGCGTTCCAGAATGCCGAGTTCGATCTCTGCCATGGATGCCTGGGCCTTGATCTGCGCGGCCGCCTCGATCGCGCCTTTCACCTGCTCGGGGAGGGCATAGAGACCGTACCGCGCTTGGAATCGCGCGAGGGAGTCCTCCGCAGCCTTCATGTCCTCGAGCGCCTGGGCGTACCGGCGCTCCACGTATTCGCGGTTGTTCCGTGCCTCTTCCGTTCCCAGACGGACGCTGATTTCGTTCAGCACGTCGACGAACGCGTTCGCCAAAGCGGCCGCACGGGCGGGGTCCTCGTCCTCGACGGCTATGGACACGTTGCCGTTGTCTTCGATCTCGAACGTGCAGCGGCTTCGAAGGACATTCACCGTGCGCTGGATGGACCCACCGGAAATGTCGTACACCTTGGCGAGGTCGAATCGGCGGGCCACTGCTTCCATCGCCGTGCGGCTCTCGAGGATCGCGAGGTAATTGTACGCAGTCCGCCCCGCCCCAATTTTCCCGAGCATGGACTGGGGGAGGAAATCCTTCGTCAATTGCGAGAGCGTCGAACCGAACGGCGATTCCTGTTTCGGGGGAACGACCGACGCCGTAGCGCGATACCGGTTCGGGATCAGCAGGGTCGCGGCCCCGACCAGGACCGCGCACGAGAGGACGTTGATCAGAAGGAAACGCTTCCACCGCGCGAGGACCTGGAGGTACGTGAACACGTTCACCTCGTCGGGCTGCGGTGCGTGCGGATGATCGGCTTCTGTCATAGGCATTCGGTCTTTGCAGCGGTCAACGGATTTGTCGGACCAGGAGGTAAATCGTCACGACGGAAACGGCCACGGTGAGGAAATCCCGCGCGAGCGTGAAGTAGTAATTGAAATCGCGGTCGATCTGTCGGGGCACGAAAATCATATCCCCCGGCCCGAGAGGACCGGACCCTTCATCGACCCAGTTCTTCGTGCCGGCCTTTATGACGCGCGTCTTCCCTCTGGTCGCCGCCTCTGTGTAGCCGCCCGCACGTTCGATGTAATAGGATTCGTCCTCTCCCGCTACGAACGGCACGTGGCCGGGAATGCGGACTTGCCCGTAGACGAAAACGGAGTTCCCTGAGGCCGGGATGACAATCTCGTCCCCGTCCTGAAGAAGGACGTCGGCCGTCTTGTCCCCCTCGATGAAAAGACGAATGAAATCGACGGAAACCGTGTTGCGTTGGATCGCCTGCTCGTAGGTGAAGTACTCCCGCCGTTCCCTGTCGAGATCCGTCAAACGCATATCCCGCAAACGAACGTAATCGGGGATTTGCACGAGAGGGTCGAGATCGAGATTCGGGTTCCGCCGGAGGACCATCCCCTCGGCGATGGATGCACGCGGCGTGAAACCGCCCGCGCGGGCGATGACTTCGGACAACGTCGTCACGTTCTCGACGATCGGGATGTACCCGTTCGTCGCGACTTCCCCACGGACGGCAACGGCATGCACGGTGCGGGGGAACTTCCGTTCGGGGACGAAAACACGGTCGTTCCGTTCGAGCGGCATGTCGAGTGTCCCGCTCTGAACCAGCCTCCCGTCGAGGCGGGTGAGTTCCCACGTCGAGTCCGACGGGCGGAATCTGGCGATGATGACGGAATCGACGACCGCGGTTTCCTTGAAGCCTTGGGCGATTCGAAGGAGAAGGCCGACACTGTCGCCGGGCAGATACTCGAAACTGCCCGGCAGGTTGACCCCGCCGTCGACGCTGACGGTGTTCCCCTCGAGGCGTTCGACGGAAACGTGAACGATGTCGCCGTCGCGGAGCCGCGGGTTGAAACGGACGTCACCCGTCGCGTAATACCGCAGGATATCCGCGTGCAGGGTGTCGGCTCCGCGGAAGACGAGGATGTTCCGCATGGACATGACGGGTTCCTTCGGCGGGGGGGGCACTGTGAAACTCACGAAACCCTCCTCTTCCACGCCGGTGCTCTTCGCCTTCTTCGCTTTTTGCTCCTCCCCCTCGGGCAGCGTCGCGAGGAAGACGGCTTTGTCGACACGGTCGAACGGAGATACCTCGTAAGTCCCCGGCGCCGTGACGACACCCGTCACATGAACGTGGAACGTGCGGGGAGCGAGAAGCGTGATCGTCCCGTCCAGCTTGCCGTACTTTTTTCGGATTTCCCCCGATACGGCCTGCTTCGCCTGGGCGAGTGTCAAACCGCGGATGGAAATCTCGCCCACCGTCGGGATGATGACCGAACCCTCGGGTGTCACCATCGTCTCGAACGCGGACGACATATCGCCCCAGATATTGACCGACACGATATCCATCGGCCCCATGACGTACTCGTCCGCGTTCACCGCGCCGTCGAGTACCGCACCCGCCTCGATGCGCTGGCGGAGGGATGCCGTGGTACGCGTCCCGCTTGTTTCCGTGTTCATGCCGATGCGGAAACCCTGCCTTTCCTGCTGGCCGGAGAAAGCACGCCGGTAATACTTGTCGAGCTGGTTGAGCCGCATGGGCACCGACCCCTGGAGGAAAGGGTTCGGCTCCTCTTTCTCCGCCTTTTTCTGCTGGAGATACGACTCGAGCAACTGCCCGGAAGCGTTTACGGACAGAACCGCAATCCCGAAAAGAACCGGGAGAAGGTATGAACGCCCTTTCCAGAGGATATCGATTTTCGGGCACCGCCCTTGGAGGATCATGGGCATCTTCTATCGTTGGAACTGAAAAAATCGAATAATAGTAATGATTCTCACACCAATTTCCGAAAGAGGACGACGATATGCCCAGTTGCCCCGCACGGTGAACACCGCTCGAGACCGCCTGCCGACCGAGTGGTGGACCTCCGTGTAAGACGAGGATCGAGTCCTCCGTCATGACCGGAAAATCAAAAACATGTGAATGGGTGGGACCCTTTTGAAACACTGCTTCCACCACTTTTCGAACGTCGGGTGCGTTTGTGAATATCCGCCTGACGAACGTATATTGATTCGGATGCGCCCTTAGCTTAATTGGATAGAGCATCTGACTACGGATCAGAAGGTTCGGGGTTCGAGTCCCTGAGGGCGCGCGAGAAAAGGCTCACTGCGGTGGGCCTCTTTCGTTGAAAAGGGGTAATTTTCAAAAAAGGGGCGGCAGGAATTCCGTCACGAAGCCGATGACGGGGGGAATCTCGTTTTCACGGTTTACCCGAATCCGGGCAGCCGGGAACTGACCTTCCGTTTCCGTTTGAAAGAGGAGGCGGCAGTGCAAATATCGCTCTACGACATTTTGGGAACATTCGTTACGGACATAGCCCTGCCGCACGTGTATGTTCCGGGAGAATACTTTGCGGCCCTGTGCCTCGACAATGTACAAAGCGGGTATTTTCACGCGGTCCTGCGCGTGAACGAATGCATCTATCGCAAGCTCGTAAAAATAGAACGGCACTAAAGGAGCATCGGCTATGTTATGTTTCGGAAATAGACTCGCTCTTTTACCCCTGTTGGCTTTCCTGACTACCTCCGTTGCGTCAGGGCAATGGAGGTAGTTACCGCTCCCTTCGGTTCAAGGCAAGTCAGGATACCGCGCCGGCGGCGCGCTGTACGTGCTGACGAACGGTAAGCTATGTATTTCCGACTCTGAAAGGACGTAGTGGACACCTATCAGCCGTTTCCGTACGATCGGAACAACCAGATCTACGGGCAGATTTCCGACGATGCACCACGGCAGATGCTGGTTGCTGCCGCCGATACGATCGTTCTCATATCCTCGTATGGCGACGAGTATTACATCGTGCGCGGCGAAAGTTCAATCCATTCGTCCATGGAGGGCTTGCAATCGAAAATCAGGCTTGGAGGAGGGCCGTACCTGCTGACAGCGCGCGGAAAGGAAGGTGACCTTCTGCTCTGCCATGACGATCTCTACAGATCGACGAACAGCGGCGCGACATGGGAGTTGAAGTTTAGGAATCCGAAAAGCGGCTGGAGCTTCGACGTGGGCGCCATAGATGAACGGAATAAAGACGTCCTGTTCCTGATCGAAGCCCTGAATAATTATGGTACTGTCTATGCAACCTTCGACGACTTCGCAACGTGGAGAATCGTATACGAGAGGGAATAATAAGTGCATGGATTCCGGATATGCTTGTTTTGCCGGACGGTGTGATCTACGCGGGACCGGATTATTCCGGCGATTACGGTAAGACGTGGACAAAGTACAGGATGGATCCGTACAAATATCGTTATTCTGAAGACAACAGGAAGTATATCGTAACGACAAAGCGCATGGCGTTTTTGCCATAAACTGCGGCGGAGGACTGTTCTTCAGAGATCTCGATGATCCAACGTTCCGGCCGACCACGCTGGCATCCACGACCATGGATGAACCATATAGAAATGGCGTTGACCTCGCCTGCGATACGTCCTCTGGAAGAATGTTTGCAATAATAAACGATTCACTATGAGTACGATCACGATCAGGGATACAGCAAGGCTCTGCCGCAGAGTCTCTTTGCGGCAGCGATCGCAGCGATGGCGGCTTATGACCGGCAAGGGGATACTCTGCTGCTTTGCACGCGCTACAGATTTCTTGAAAGTACGGATGCAGGCCGGAGCTGGTCCGTTCCATTTGAAGGCGGGGTATATAACGCCAGATATGCATCGACATTTTCCAGGCGAACAAAGAATCTGATCTATTTATATAACATTCCGCACTCGTACGATATATTGACAATCGAAAACGGCAAACGAGCTCAAAAGCGTATATGGGATCCTACCAGCTGCAATCTTGTCTACGATCCTCACAGCGCGGACACCTTTTATGGCGGCATCAATCGAGTATGGAGGATGACCGATTCGATAGTATCAGGCGCGGATTCAGGCTCCGTGCTGTATGCAGAAAACTTTATCGATAGTCTTCCGATTGCGGAACGCCGCTGTATATCATTCGATGCGCGGAGGAAGGGCGTCATGCTGCTCGGAGGCCTGGATCCGTACGATGCTCCGTTTCTCTACCGGACGGACGACCTTGGACTGCGGTGGGAACGCATCAACAGCATCCTGCTCTCTCAGCCACCGCTGGAAATCATCTTCGATCCCGCGGTTCCAAACCGGATTCTGGTAGCGGATCCGACGGGTGTGTATATCTCCACGGACGATGGCGTTACGTGGGTGTACTGCGATCCGGGCCTCGGCACGAGAAAGACGACGTGCATCGCTCTGAATCCCGACAATCCCATGGACATCTTTCTCGGAGTCGCCTCGCCGTCGAGAACCGAAGCCATTCCGCAATCGCGAGAGGACGGAGGACGGGTTTGGAGAAGCACGGACGGCGGTGATACGTGGCACAAGCTTCCGATCGACGGTTTATACAATTACAACATCTCGCAACTGCTCGTGTTCCGCAATCCTCTCCGCATGTTCGTCGGCACTCCATGCGGCGCGTACGAGCATATTTTGGACTCGACAAGCTCGATCACACCACGGACGCCGGAGAAGGCGGTTGGCGTCCAGGTTCAGACCTATCCGAATCCCTGCCGGCAGAGCGTCACGATCAGTTACACGCTCCACGAAAGATCGGATATATGGATCACCGTGTATGACATTCTTGGTAGGGTTGTCTCTTCGAACAGGGAAAGCACAGTCTTGCCGGGCGTGCATCGGTTTGAGATGAATACATCCGGTTTACGGAGCGGCATGTACACCGTCACACTCCAGACCCGGAGCGGCGTGTCCGCGAGTACGATACTCGTCGCTCGGCCCTGATTACAACCCTCTCTCTGATACAGCACTCTTGAAACAACTTTCTTGCCTCATCGAACCTGTGGCCCGATAAAACGACGGTTTAGCTCGTATCGTGACGGGGTGTGCCGAGGCCAAGGAGAGAAATAAGAGAAGAACTACAGCTCGATGTCGACGCGTTTCGCCTGTTCGACGGTAAGATTCAGCCGGAGCTGCGCAGAGAGACTCATGGTGGAAATATCGACGTGACCGAGATGCGTTTGCATGACCTCGACGTTCAG
The DNA here is from genome assembly GCA_029907355.1 of Bacteroidota bacterium. Lineage (GTDB taxonomy): Bacteria > Bacteroidota > Ignavibacteria > SZUA-365 > SZUA-365 > JARYLZ01. The sequence continues at coordinate 12,361 of JARYLZ010000007.1, forward strand.
ACCTGCATCCATGGCGACCCATGTCGCTTACGAGTGGCGGAGTCCATGGTACGAATGGTGGAACGGGATGAGGAACGGAATTCAAAAGAGAATCGAAGAACAAAGACCAGATGCGCATATAACTCCGGCCAAAGCCCTCGTCGGGATTCGAAACTGGCGATAACAAGACAACAGTTTCATTAGATCGGGTCTCGAACGATCGCATCCGCGGTCGTTCGCTCTACGGCCTCTGCCTTCACATTTTCCTCGCGTCGTTTTCAGAGAATCGTGATTACCTTCCGCACGATACATCCCATGCAAAGTTTCGCACCTTCACGCGAAATGATTCATGTACCGCGCGGCTCCATATTCCCCCGGGGGACGCCGGCTTCTCTCAGCGCTGAAATCCCCCGTTTCCGCGTGCAACTACCTCACTCTGCCGGTTATCAACGATATTCTTCTTGGCAGGTTCGGTAGCCTGTCCTTGCGGGACGTATCGCACGAAGCCGTTTCCATCCCACATCTCAAGACGGGCGAGGCAACTATCCAGGTCGCTCCGGCCCGGTAACCGGGGGAGGGAGCCGCTTTCAAAAAGGGTTCTGCTCAGCCGTTCGAAGCCGCTATCCGCCTCCACCTCGATGGGATTGAGCGAGGAGTCGAAGCGGTAGAGCAGGTGGGGCCTGCTCGGGTACTCCCCCCGACGATCGACGAGATTCGCTTCGGGAATGAAAACGTCGAACAACCCGTCTCGCCGAACGCGTAAAACGGCGATCGGTTCAGGGAGATCGTCGACCGCCTGTGCAACCTCCGACCTCGGAAAACGGAGGTAACGATCGAGTCGTGCAGGCGGCATGGATGGTTCGACCAGCTTGCACGCCCCGATTTCCGGCCCCGTCCCGGTCATGTCGGCCGGGTCGAGAAGCGCGAGTACCGCGGAACGGAGCCCTGCGTGCGCACCGCACACTACGATGCACTTCCGCATATCGGGTCCGTCCACGACGGCTACGCTTTCCAACGCACCGTGATGGTAGAACACCGCCTGCTCCTTCCCTCTGGCGTCGAAGCGATGAAGGAACGAGGGGTAGGACGCGCATCGGGCGATGGCAAGAACGGAAGGGGGTTCACCGGGTGCGAAGGATCCGACCCAGAGATTCCCAAGGCGGAAGATGGCGTTTCGAAAATCCCTGTCGAGGGTAACGACGGGTTTCCCGATCCTGCTTTCCCATCGCACGGAACCGTCGGCGTTATAACAGGACAACCTGTCCGAAAACCCCTTTTCCGCCACAGGGCGGCCGATGAGCACTTCGTTGACGCCGTCCCCGTCCAGGTCGTACACCGATGCATAGCGGACGAGTGCTGCGTTACGGCCGTCGGACAGGGCGCGGCCGATTTCCCCGTCGAGGGGCTGGCCGTGACAGACGGGTACGCTCCAGAGGAGTTTCCCGTTCTTGTTGACGATGCGGAATGTGTTCCCGACGATGCTTACACCGGCGGGGTTGGTATCGAAATCCGCCACGAACAGGAAGTAGCCGACACAGAGGAGAGCGAGCATGGATAGGACGGCGACCGCGATTTTACCCCTTCGTTTCACGAGGTTCTTTCGCAACAACTCCGAAGTAGGACGCACACGGGTCTCGACGGCGATTCGATGGTCGAAGACCTGGCGAAGGGTATTCACCCCGATCACGTGAAGCATGCGTCGGGGGTGTTTTCTCCGCAGGGAATCCGCGAAATCCCGGGCATGCGCTTCGTTCAATTTCGGCACGACGATTCCGCGGTACGGGGAATAGAAGGCGGCTTGCACCTTGCTCGCGACATGATCATCGGGAAGCATCGAAACGTGCCCGTCCGCTTCGATGCGGCCGGTGAAAAGCGCACCGCCGCCGATGACGTTATACAAACGTCCTTCCTGAGCCTGAGACCATTCGCAGAGGGCGCATGCCGAAACGCCCAAACCGAGCGAATGCGCGGGGACGGCGGCAGGCGTCGCACACCTCACCTCGAGCTTCAAACTGTCCGGCATCGGTTCGACGAAAAGTCTCGCCCCCGCGCTCCGCACCGCTAAGAGCGCCGTCTGGAGTTCCTCGACGATCTCCGTCCTTGCACCGCACGCCGCACCATGGACGAAGCGAACCGTGTCGCAGGGCGGCTTTTCGTACTCCTTCGAAAGCTTCACCTCGAGTTTCGCAAAGGCGGTGAACGGACGGAAACCCTCGATCATCCCATAGGTCATCTCGTGCTCGATGGTGGGAATGACGACCGATCCCGGCCGGATGCGGAGAACATCGTTCCAGTCACCCAGGATTCGGGTGAATTCCTCCGCTCGAGCCTCGCCCCGCATGCGCAGTTCTGCGACGAGGGCAGCGAGCCTCTCATATTCCGTCATCCCCTCTTCGCCGTCGGGGGCCGAGATGCCGGGAACACCCGCTTCCCCCAGCCAGCATGCGAGGATGCGAAGATCGCGCTTCAACGCTTCGTCCGCCTCGCGGAAATCTTCCTCGTCGATATCGCCGCGGAGTTCTACGGACACGCGGCGGACGGTGTCGCGCAAACCGTTGACAAAAGAAACTTCGCAACCGATCGGCGAAAATTCGCGGCAGGTCTCGAGCAGGATGGGTGTGACTTCGAGGAGATACCTGCGCGTGAGAGACAGGTCACGCACCGCCAAGAGTTGACGCACCCATGAGCGGAGAAGCACCGCTCGGTCGGGCAGACTGTGCGTCAGGAAAAGGAGGGATTCCTGGACGCGTTGATGGATACGCCGTATTTCGGATGTGTTCATGGGTCGTGTTCAGTGCTCATTCCGAAACAGGCGAACCCATCGTTCCGTCTTTGGAGACGACCCCATGGATATCGGTGTGGTTCCCCACACAGCTGCCGCAGGAGTTGGGCATTCCCTGGAGAGAGGAAATCATGGGAGGGATGGTGTGATCACCTCCAGCAATCCCGGGCATCGCACATCGAAAGCGGTGCCCTCCCACCCGGAACATGCCCGCAGATCTCGCCAGCCAGGTCGAAGAAAGTCCTCGCGTCTTCATGCATTGCACAGGTCATCTCCCTTCTGACGGCCGGAAAGCCCTTCTCCCTTGCAAGGGACATGAGCGCTCATCCTCGCGAAGCCGCGTGAATCCCTTACGAGGAATTCTCCTCTCTCCCATGAAGTTCCGATCTCATGAAATACGGAGATGCAACGCTCCCTTCGCTTCTCCTATTAAAGATACCTTCAAGAAAAGACCTATGGCGAAAAAATCCTAATCCTGGCCAGCACCACACCGAAATTATCGCCATGGGCGTATGGTCTTGTCCTCATTTCTCCCGTTCTCCGGTATGGTTAGGGAAAACCGAGCCCCTCTGCCGGGGATGCATTATGCCCCGCATCGAAATTCACAAGAATACCACTTTTTTTCCTTCGTCCATGGAATACGCTGCCCTTCACGTTATGCGATCACGTCCGATGCATTCGGCCTATGCTTCATGGTGTCCAATCTCTCGACAGTCATCCACCGTTTGCCTCTCTTGCTATCGACCGTGCGCCTTGCGGAACTGTCGCTGTGACATCACGGTTCGAAACACCATGACCGCGAAAAAAATCTCTTCTCGATGATCGACTGTCGGTGTGACCACGAACGACACGGCGAAATGAACGGCTCGGCAGCTACCTTCGAGACGGTAACACAGGGTTCTTCCCCCCACGAGGGGACGATATCGACAAGCCGAAAAGACCGGCGTTTTTTCCATATTTCTTGTAAGTTTCTGTTTCAAATACGGATTTCGTTTCACGCTGATATGACAATACCCCGCTTCCTTTCCCTTGTCATCGCTTTCCTCTTCACCTTGAACACGGCGAGAGGATGGGCACAGAAGGTTACGGCCGCCGTGTATCGGACTGTGGAAATCGTCCTTCAGTCGGGACGCACCTATGCTCAGCCCGTCCTCGATGTGAGCCTGTCCTGCACCTGGACCTCCCCCCAAGGTCGGTCCATCGTCGTGCGGGGCTTCTGGGACGGCGGCACGACATACCGTGTGCGATTCATGCCGGATGTCCCCGGCCTATGGGAATGGGAAACCGTCTGCTCCGATACGGCGAACATCGGTCTTCACGGGAGAAACGGGATCGTGGAGGTCACCGCCGCTATCGGCGACACACCGTTCACCCTCCACGGCCCTCCTCGCATATCGCCGGACAATCGATCGCTCGTGCATGCGGACGGAACGCCGTTCTTCTACATCGCGGACACGGCCTGGGAACTCGCGTGGAAAGCGACCATGGAAGAACTCCGCGCCTATCTCTCGGATAGGAAAAGGAAAGGCTTCAACGCCGTCCAGTTCTGCGCCATCTCACACCAGGGCAATGGCCGGCGTGGCATGATGAACCAGGAACAGGAAACCACGTTCATCGACGACGGCCTCAGCCTGCCGAACCCCGGTTATTTCCGCTTCCTCGATTCCGCCGTCCGCCTGATGAACGAGGCGGGGATGACGGCCGCCATCGTTCCGGTGTGGGCGTGGGTCGCGGAACCCCACCACGACGACCCCCGGTACGCCGCACGTTTCTTTTCCGAGAGCGAGGCGGTCAACTGGGCGTCTTACCTCGCTGCCCGATATGCGGGTTCCAACGTGATATGGATCGTCGGGGGCGACAAACCGATTCTCACCGATACCCAGAAGCGTTACTGGACGAACGTCGGGAGGGCGCTCCGCGCGGCCGACGGCGGTCGACACCTCGTCACCGTGCACCCATGCGGTGGGTCGGCGTCGTACCTGTACTTCGACGGGAGCGCGGACTGGCTCGATTTCCACATGTACCAATCGTCCCATGCGCTGCACAACGACGCACCCTCGTCGTTCGCCATCATCGGCTGGTCGATTCCGGACCCGAAACCGCTGCTCGACGGGGAGAGCAACTACGAGGACCTCTACGATCGTTTCTGGGAGTACGACGAGAACGCGGACACTTCCACGTTCCACCGCTTCACAGGCGCGGATGTGCGCCGGCCGCGTTACGAGAGCGTGCTCTCGGGAGCGCTCGTCGGCGTCACGTACGGCGCCAACGGCGTATACCAGTGGCACACGGAACGTCTGCCGGAACCCTGGAAATTCCCCCGCTACACGGTCCTCGAGGCCCTCGACCTCCCGGGCTCTTCCGACATGTCCGTGTTGAGAGATATCATGGTGCGGCTGGCATGGTACACGTTCACACCGTCCCCGTGGACATGGCTCGGCAAGGAGGGGTCCGATCGCATCGCGACGGCCGAGAGTCCGCACCACATCGTCTCGTATTTTCCGCAGGGGATTTCCCCGCGGGAATACACGTATGCCGGACCGCGCTTCCCCTACATGGCATGGGTTTCGCCGCGCGACGGTGCGCGCTTCCCCCGGATCGAGTCGCGGATCGACGCCTCATTCGACAAGCCCGATACGTGCGACTGGCTCTTCGTCGGCGCGGACAACATCGACGATCTCGAAATGTTCCCGCTGGGGATGGAAGACCACCTCACGCTACCACGGGGGAGTCTGAGCGTGGAACTCTTCCCTTCCCCCCTGCGAGGCGTCGGGACGATCCGCCTCCATGCTCCTGGAAAGGACGATTGGGTCACTCTGCGAATCGTCGACGGACTCGGCCGCTCCCTTTACGAGCGGGAAATCCCCCCCACCTCCGACGAACGCGATCCCCGTTTCGTGATCATCGACGGCAACGGGCTGGCCAGCGGGGCATACCGGCTTCATGCCTTTACGAGAGGCAATGCGGTATGCGTGCCGTTCATCGTCTTCGAGTGAAGAGTCCATACCGCGACCGGGTTTATCCGAAAGCCGAAAAAAAAACCGTCCCGTTTGTCACGGGACGGCGATGTCGAAGAAGAGACGACGTTCACCAGGAGCGCTTGCCGCCCCGGCGGTTCGCTGGACGCGCTTCCATACGCGGTCGCGCCTCGTTGACGATGAGACTGCGTCCCTGAATTTCCGTCCCGTTCACGGCTTCGATAGCGGCCATAGCCTTCGCTCGGTCGTTGATCTCGACGAAGCCGAAACCCCTCGACTCCCCGCTGAAGCGGTCCTTGATGATGGTCGCCGACGCGACGGGGCCGAACGCCTCGAACGCCGACGACAGCTCCGCCTCTGTGAGGCCGAGCGGGAGATTACCGACATAGATGTTCATGTCTTTCCTTTTGAAAAATGGGTGCGGCGCAGGATGAATTCCAACCGCAATAACGCATTGTACGGCGATTATCCCCCGATTCAAAATCACAGCACCCCGGCGAGGTCATTCCCCCCTTCGCCGGGAATGCAAACGAACGGTTCTCAACCGGCATTCAGAAGCTTCTCATGGCACCGCGCAGCCCGAAATCGAGCAATTCCATGACGGATGTCCCGTTCCGCGCGACGGACTTGACAAGGCCGTTGATGGGAACGCCCGAGTGATACCATGCATCCGACGTGAAAGACGTCCCGAGGAAACGCACCTGCGCGGTGATTTTGACCGTTCGCGGGAAAACCCCCGCCGGGACTTCGACCGCCCCCCCTTCGACGGCGCCCTTGAGATCGACGAGGAAGGTCCCCAGCATGTCCCGGTACACGCTTCGCATCATCTCGAGCGCGGGGCCTTCGAGTACTTCGACACCGCCTTCGCCGTGTTTTACTTTCACCTCGAGAATATGGATTCCTTCCATGGAGCCTGCCGCGGCCTTCTCCAAACCGCGGACGAGCATCTGGACCCACGTTTCCCCGGAGGCCGAGAGGGAATACGATTCGATGAGCCACGCGTCTCCCTGGTGACCGACGATGGACGTTTTCATCACCGACTTTCTCTCCCCTTCCGTGACGCCGTGAATGACGTATTGTCCTTCCGCATAGGGCATCGGTTTGAAAAACGTATCGGAGCCGGGGTACGGTCTCCTCGGGGCACGTGCGTAAAACCCGTCGATCTTCTGTTGCAAGGCAGGATCGATGGCGGGACTGCAGGAGACGAGAAACGCCGCCAGACCGACAAAGACGAGGGAACGGAACATGATGAAGCTCCGCGACGGTTCTTCCAGGAAGATTTCCCCGCTCCGATCGCATTCCGCGGGGGGATAGGTAAATGCTTGGTCCGAAATATAACGACACGCAACGTCCGATGCCTGTTCCCATAAACAGGGACCGGTCGGGACAAAACCTCACTCGGGTAAGACACCTCGAGGGATACGCCCTTCGATTTTCCGGACCGCACGAAGAAGATTCTCCTGATCGTACCGTTCATTGCCGATCCGCGACCGGAGGTTCGGGAGGGCTTCGCGGGCGCGCAGTTCACCGAGCGACCACACCGCGACGTCCTTGACATCGCTCGCGACGTCCGGCCGGTCGAGGAAGCCGATCAGCGCACGCACCGTCCGAGGATCTTTCGGGAGAACGCCGATCGAGAACGCCGCGTCCGTCTGCAGTCGCGGGTCGTTCGACGCGAGACGGTCGATCAGCACATCGCCGCTGACAACGGAGGGGCGCATGACGCCCCAGTACTTCAGGTAGACGATGATGCGGAAATCGCGGAACGGCCCTATGCGGTAAGGACTGAAAGCGACCGCCGCGACGCCGAGGAGCACGAGGGTGGTGATGAATGGAAACGGTCGGATGCGAGACATGGACTTTGCCTTTTCGACCGTTGCATCAAACGGTTCTACGTCGAGGCGGTTGGGGGGAATTTCACGACGAGAAGGGTCAAGTCGTCATGCGGTTCGTTCTTCCCCGCAAATGTCCGTGCGGCCTCGAGCGCATGGCGGACGATGTCCAGGGCGGACGCATCGGATGACGCGAGAACGGCGTCGCGGAGGCGTTTCACGCCGAAAGGTTCGGCATGGACGTCCGAAACGTCGACCACGCCGTCCGTGTAGAGGACGAGAATATCCCCTCCCTCGACCGGGAGTTCCTGTTCGGAGAATGCGGCGTCGGGTCGCATCCCAAGAGGGAGCCGCCTGCCGCTTTCCGACCAATCGATTTCGTAGGATTCCCGGCCGCGGATGAGCAACGGCTTGGGAAGGCCTCCGTTCGTGAATCGAAGCATCCGCTCCGCCGGCTCGTAAACGCCGAGGAATACCGCCGTGTTATTCGGTGCACGCGTAAGGCTGACGAGCCTTTTATTCACGCGTGCAAGCACGTCGCATGTTCTCCCCCCCTCTTCCACCGTCTGGCGGATCGCCGTCATGGCCGCGGCCATGAGCATGGCGCCCGCTACGCCTCTCGCCGAGACGTCGCCGAGGACGAACGCGTGCAGGCCTTCCGGCGTCGGGAAGAAATCGTGGAAATCCCCCCCCGCGTCCCGTGCGTGGATCGTGTCGGCCGCACCCTGCATACCGGCGATGCTCTCCGCTGTGGGAGGAGGGGCAAATGCCCGCATGGTGCGGACGATTTCCCGCTGTTGCTGAGCGCGTTCCTGCACGCGGATCTCGTCCGCGAGCGCGGTGTTCTTCCAACTCCGCGCCGCCTGCTCGGCGAGAATGCGCAGATGCGCAATCTCGCGCACCGTGTACGGCTTGCCGTTCGGCCTCTCGGCGAGCACGACGAGCACGGATTCCTCTTCCCGGGAGGCAAGAGGGAACACGACACCGATATCTTCGTTGAAAGGCACCCCCGGGATCGTGTTCGGCAGCAGAATCTCCCCGCCGGAGATGCGTTTCGAAAAATCCGCCCTGCGGAACAACGCCGCCATGTGGGCCGGGGAAACGGACTCGCCTGCAAGAAGGTTTACTTCCCCCTGTGCATCGATCGAACACACAGATGCCCGAGTGCCGAGATGGGACGGCAATCTTTCGGCGAGAAGTTCCAACAAGCGACCACGATCCAGCGTCTCTTCGAGATCCTCCGTCAAGCTCTGCAAGACGACATCATGCCGCTTACGGCTGCGGGGAAAACCGAGCGGACCGGTCCCGGGGCGTGCGATGAACAGGGACGAAAGCGTAGCAACCGCCCCGATCGGCACCGCACTCATGAGCAATGCTTCGAGTGGGTCGAAATCGTCGGGGAACGATGCGAAAAACATGTACGCACCGACGAACATCGCGGCTGTGAAAACCATCGCCGAGCAGAGTGCCGGGGGGCGAAGAATGCCTCCTCCATCGTGGAAACCATAGCGAAGAAGACCATGCCCGAGCGCGCCGGGGAGAGCGGAAACGACCGTGAGCACAGCGATCGCGAGAACGAGGATGCGGATGAAGGAGGGGATGCCCCACGATGCACTGTATTCATCCGTCAGCAGGATGAGCGATACGGCGAAGACGGTGAAGAAAAACGCCAGGAGCAGGGCTCCGGCGACCCTGCGTGCGAGAGGAGACCGTGCGCGAAAGCGCGAGTCGAGGACAAGGGCGAACACCGCGGCAGACCCTCCCACGGCGAGCACGGTGCGCGCGACTTTCGCCGCGGGCACCGGTCCCGGCAGGACGATAGGGAAAAGCGGTAGGGCGATGAACAGGAGAAGAAGGGACACGCCGTAGACGACGACGTGACGGAGAAGCGGTACCCGCAGGAACAGCCTCTCCTCCGGGAAGACGATGAAGAGATGCAGGAGCAGCGGCACAGCGAGTCCCCCCGCCGCAAGAGGGAGGGAAAGCGAAACGGGGCGCAGGGCTTTCCACCAAGGCAGGACCGAACCGAAAGGGGGAGACGAAAGGAACGAAACGGCAAGGGCGGCTGCCCAAAGGAAGAAGAGTGAAGCCTCGCGCGCCCGCTGCCTGCGGAACAGGACGGTCAGCGCGATCGCCATGAGCACGGGCGGGCAGAGCGCGAACACCAAGACGCGTGCGAGGCCGGCACATTCCCCATACGCATAACCGCGGAGTACGATGCTTGCGTGGATACGTTTCCCCTCGCGGAGGAGGTCGAGATGCAGGGTATCGCCGATTCGCATGCCGTTCAGGACATCCGCAACCGTGGACTCCGGAAATACGGTGGAATCCGGTGCAATGCCGCCGATGGAAAGGAGAATATCACCGGTACGCACAGGCTGATCATCGCCGCGGCTCTCCGGCGGAGCGATCTGGATTCCCTGCTCCGAGATTCCGACAACCAGAAACGGCGCAGCCGGCCGCGTGAAGAAGCGATACAGGGCCGAGGGGAGCTGGACGAGAGACACGATGCAGAGAAACGACGCGGCGACCGCGAAAACCCTGTGGACAGGAGGCGATTCGAGAATGCCGGGTGATCTCATCGGTGGAGTGGGCGGCTGACGTTCAAGGAAGGACGCTCCGTTCGTGGCCGCGGAAATATCGGAAAAAGTAGGGGAACATGCGGTACCGGCCATTCAGTGTTCCCGGCCGATGCCGAGGTCTCCGGCTTCCCCTCACACGAGGAGCAGCGAACAGGCAGTGCCCTTGCCGGCACGGGAACATTCGCCGTGAACTCTCATTACGGCCGAGTTCCCGGACCGACAGATTCCTTTCGATGGGAGAAACATTTGCGAATCATTTCCCGCGGGCGTATCTAGTGATTCGCGGTACCCGAAGTCGCGTCCTGAAGGACCTCTGAGAGGTAGCACGATTTCTTCTACGTTTCGGACCCATGATGCCCATCATTCGAATCCACACCGTTCTCGCAAGCCTGCTCATTCCCTTTTCCCTTATCGGCCACACGGCATCCGCACAAACCCGTTTGACCGGTCGGGTCTGGGAAGAGTTCCGCATCGCCGCCGCACGATACGACTCCCTCCAGACCGTCTTCAAGGCCCTGCAGAAAGAACACCCGGCCTTGGGGAAAAACCCTCTCCTGATGCAGGATTACATCAAGCAAGATCTCCCCGCCATCATGGAGATTTACCAGGGGCTGCCGCAGAAAGCGAGTGCGGCGCTCGAGAACACCGGCGATATCCCGAGTTACGGTATCGACGATCTGCGGCTCATCGCCCTCGCCGCGGCCACGATCCAGGATCACGTCACGGCCGCGGCCGCGAACGAGCGTCTGCTCGCCCTCGTCCATGCCCCGGACTCGCAGCGTACCATACGACGCGAACTCGCCATGCTCTCCGCGGCGCTGGGTGATGCCGACAAAGCCATGCAATACGCGACGAGGGAGAATCTCGTAGACGCATCGGACATGGAACGCGGTGTGATCTCATCCGCCGTCGCGTCCGCCCTCGCCGATGAGGAAAGGCCGGTGGAAGCGCACGCGTTCGCCATCTCGGCCGTCCGCGGTTTCCGTGCGTACAAGGACGCCGACTCAACCGCCGAGGAGATGCCGTCGGACCCGCTCCAGCGCGAGGAGATCGAAAAGGCGCAACGGTATTTCATCATCACGCACCTCGCGGAGCCGCTCGCCAATGTCGTCTACGCATACCGCGCATCGGGCGACACGTCCGGCGCGACGCGCTTTCTCCACGAAGCAGAAACCGTCCTCGACGACAGCGCTCTCCTGGCTGACTTGCGGAGCGCCACGGAAGCTTACGTGGAGAAGAAAACCAAGGAACGGGAGCTGATCGATCGACCCGCCCCCGAGTGGGGGAAGCACCGGTGGATCGGAACGGACGGGCTCTCCCTGACGAAGCTTGCCGGAAAGGTCGTCCTCGTCGATTTCTTCGCCACGTGGTGCAAACCTTGCATCATGGCTTTCCCGCACATCAGGAAATGGAAGGAACGCTATGCGTCCGAAGGACTCGTCGTCGTCGGCCTGACCCAGTACCAGGGCCGCTACGAAGGGATTCAACTGCCCGCCGACTCGGAGTACGCGAAACTGAAAAACGATTTCGTCCACAAGCACCACGTGACCTGGCCTGTCGGCATCGCTGAAGCAGGGAGCTCGACGTTCAAGGATTACCACGTCGGCGGTATCCCGCATATCGTGCTCATCGACCGCAAGGGTGTCATCCGCTATTTTGCGGTGGGGGCAGGTCAGTACGAGAGGACGGAAAGGCAGATTCGGAAGCTCCTCAGAAAAAAGGCTGGGTGAAAAAGGGAACCCGTGACGACGTGGGGTGGTTCGATTACCCCACGATGATGCCCGCCGCCTAGAATGAGGAATGAGGCCGGAAGCGAGCATGCATCGATCGGAATGATCCAATCGATGCCGTCACCACGTGTCTTTTCCATGCGAGTGATGAACGGATGCTATCACCTTTCGTGACGGAACCGGTATCTCTGCCCATGCCGGTTTCGACAGGGGATGTGAAACCATTCGGATCTTCACCGCTCCCTAGCCGCACCGTTTATTGTCCGCCCAACAGTTCCTGCCACCCGCGGTACGCGTTGGTTACGACGTCAGATTTCGAAAAAGATCTTGTAGCATAACCGCAGGTTCCGACCGGCTTCCGGCATGATCGAGCGCACCCGCGAAAGGTGATTGCGGTACTCGGCATTCAGGAAGTTGTCGATGGTGATCGAAACAGCGTGCACGTGCTTGCCGGTGATGAAGGAATACTGCGCGGAACCGTTCAGCACGACGTATCCTGCCGTAGGATTCTCGAATTCGTCGACGCGGCATTGCCGCGCGGCCCACTCGGCGGACACCGATAACATCAAGCGACCGAACGAACCCGCCAACTCGCACCGTCCCTTGAAGGGGGGTATGGCAGGCAGGGGTTTTCCCGTCGCGATGTTCCTGCCGACGGTATGACTCGCCGAGGCGTGGACGGCAATCGCGCGCGTGAAGTTCCACTTCAACTCTGTTTCCATACCCGCGAACTGCGCGTCCACGGCATCGGTCCGGTAGATCGGGAGAATCAGCCGCCAATTGAGCCGGCCGGTGTTCCGCGGAACGAGATAAGCTCCCAACCGGTTATAGAAGCCGTTGAGCAGAACGTACAGGGAGGGTGAGGAATAGTGGATGAATGCTTCACCCCCGTAACCGCTTTCAGCGGGCAGATCCGGATTGCCCACTTCATACGAATAAGCGGCCAGGTGCGGACCTTCGGAGTAGAGTTCCTCGATGGTCGGGACCCGGCTTGACCTGCTGATGTTGGCACCGATCGTCAGAGCTGGAGAAAGGGCATGGAGGACGGAAAAGGACAGAGCCCACGTGTGGAATTCCCGCCGACGGATGAATCCGATGTTGGCGGAGGGGTCTTCCTCGGCGGGCGCGATCCGGTCGCAGCCGTATCGGCCGCCCGCTTCGAAGCTGAAATCGCCGCAGGAGAATTCCTCGTAAGCGAAAACGGCAAGGGCGAGGGAACGCGAGGAAGGGGTGAAGACATTGCCGCCGACTTCGAAGTCACGGCTCTCGAGAGACATTCCCAGCGTCCCCCGGGCGACATGCGGCGGACGCACGTGATGGAGGAACAGCGAACCCGAAATGTCCGAGATCCTGAAATCCGTGCCGATCGAACCGTTCGATTCGTATTCCCGGTGACGGTAGAGCGAACGGCTCACCTGTGCCTCGATCGACGGCACTGGTCCTGCCATGTTCTCGACCTGCGCCTTCCCATGGATAGCGCTTCGCTCGATGTCGATATGCACACCATTCGGATGCGCGCCGACGAAACCGCCGGGAACACCGTAGGAGAGCGCGAAATCGCGTACCGACGCACCGATGTACCCTGCGGGCATGATCCAGCTTCCCCCGAGCGCAAAGGTCCGATTGTCGGATGCAGAGTTCTTCAGTGTCCCTGCCGGTGTCTCCAGGTCGCTGGCCACCCGGCGGCTGAACTCCCCCCGGAACATCGCCTTCCCCAGCGGCGCCTCTGCGACGAGCGAACCGAGATTCCCCCGATTGACCGTCTCGAGGTAAGCCCCCAGCGATCCCGTGACATGCTCGCTCAACTTCCTGGGAATCTCGTCCCTGATGACATCGATGACACCGCCGATCGTCGTCGAACCGTACAACAGCACTCGTGGCCCGCGGATGACTTCGATGCGCTCGAGCGAAAAGGGTTCGATGGTCACCGCGTGATCCGGCGACGTTGCGGAAAGGTCGGTCGTCTTGTACCCGTCCTCGCTGATATGCACCCGATCCCCGCCGAGACCCCGGATCACCGGACGCGCAGGCGCGGGTCCCATCGAGCGGACGGCGAGTCCCGTCTCGTTCTTCAGCGTCGATGCGAGCGTCAATCCGAGTTCCTTCTCGAGTTCCCTGCCTCTCAGGACCGTCGACTCCTCCGCGATCGGTTCGAATGCGGTGCGCGTGCGTTCTGCGGTGACGACGACGACACCCGTCTCGTAGATTTTCCGTTCGAGAAAAATGAAAAATCGCCGCTCCGCCGATTCGTCCAGCAAAACACGTACCGTGCTCTCCGCATAAGAGGGATGGCTGACCCGGATGGAATAACGGCCCGACGACATGTCCCGGATGGTGAAGGAACCGTCGCTCGCGGTCGTGCAGTTGCGCTGTGCCTCTTCGATGCGGACGGTCGCGTTCGCGACCGGTTGGTGGGTCTCGCTGTCCAGGACGTAGCCGGTGAACGAGCCTTGGACGATCTGGGCAAAGGCAGCGGCAGTTCCGAGAACGAGGGAAATACCCATCGCCATCACGGGGAGGCGTCCCCTACCGATGCGGAACGACATGGTCAACAGTCCGGTGACGGCATCGGGATGAACGGGACAAGACGGTTACGCTCGGCGACACAGCCGTACGGAATCGCGAACCGGATGGCCGTTCTGCCGGGCATTCTCCCGGTCCATGGGAACATCGAGGCGTCGGTGAGGTCGAGACCGGTGTGGACATCCAAGATCCCAGGAACTCCACGCGTCACATGCAGGTTATGCCATGGCACGGATGGAGTAGTGTGTTCGTCGCCTACAGCTGCACAAACGGTTCCTGAACGGCTTATCGACCACTTGGGAATACCCGAAATGAGCGGTGACGCCGAATGGATGGCAGGAACAATTCCCCTACATTCCGTCGCAGCGGGATGCGAGAAACGGATCGCGGGATCGTCCAACGACGTCTGCGCTGAACCGTCCCCTGCCCAATCGGGGAGTCGTCGCGCAGGCCGCTCGCCGACGGTCAGGACGATCGGGAGCGTGGTAAAGTCGGCGTGGTCGATATGGAACACCTTGATGCGCATGCGAGTCCTGCCCCCCGCCGATACGCCTTGCAGGTGAAAATGGTAAACCCCGGAGCGGAAACGATACTGCATCCAGCCGTCGACGAGCCTCGGGGTGTCTCGTAGATTCGCATGCGGATCGATCACCACGGCGATGGCGACATCTTCGATCTCGACGACGAGGAATTTCTCGTTCTCGTCCGGTCCGGGAACGATGCTGCGGTCTTCGTTATAGAACTGCACCTCCCAATGGCCGTTGTCGCCCACGGATATCGGGATGGGTCCCAGATCGTTCGTGGACGTTAAATCCGGGCCGAAATATTCGAACAGCTTGACGCCGCTTGACGAAAGGCGGATGCCCACCGCCTCGAAGTGATCGTGATGGGGTGCGAGGGGATTGTCGTTCTTACCGCAACCGCCCGCGGTGAGCGCAAAGACGGCGGAAACGATGAGGATTGTGAGCCGGGAACGGGCTGAAGAGCGATGGATAATCATGCATCCTCCGAATTTCGTGATCTGTGGACCCTCTCATGGTGAGAGACCGTCCCATGTGGAACCGGAAGGGAAAAACCGCGCTGCCACAGCAGGCTACAGGGCACGTCACGTTGTCAGTGGCCTTTCGGCCGCCGTCGAATGAACGCCGCGGAGAGGTAGTGGGCCAGATCAGCAGGAGGAAGGCGGTCCCCGGAGATACGGGGTCGGATGCGCAAGCACATATTCGCCGCGCAGGATATCGCCGGCGGGGCGATCGAATGTCTGAACTTGCGCATCGAGGTGGAAAGCCGAGACGGCTGCATGCCCGAGGCCCTGCACAGCCGAGCAGATGAAGCAGTGTTCGTGCGAGCCGGGCTTCTGCCCGCTCTCGGTCTTATCGCATCGGGAGTAATCGACGCAGGGGAATCTTTCAGCGACCGGGTGGACGTGCAGCATGGAGACGACAAGCATCGCGGAGATGCCGGTCAGAACGCACCATGCCCCCCACCTGAAGGGCTTCCTAAAACCGGAGTATGACGAACGGAGTCGGAACACTTCGAGTCGGATTTTCGGCAACGAATATGCACGCCATCACCGTACTGCGCAAGGTAGAGGGCGAGATCCCCGTGCGCATGAGGTATGGGTCTCTCTCCGTACGATGGCCAGCGTGGCAAGGGAAAGGCTTCACACCTCATGAAACGGGGTGCGGTTGATACCATTCCAGCGATCCGTCACATGCCGCACGATGCGCCAAAGCCGTGATCCGAATACGAAAAAGACTCCCGATGACAGGAGCCTCTCACGCCGGTGTATCCCTTGCAAAGAGGATGAGCGCCCAGGCATGAGAAGGCGCTCCGGGGAAGTTCCCGTTGTGCCGGCCGGGCGAACGTAATCTCCCGATCCCGAGTCGAACGACCTGGCCGTCTCTCGTTCCACTCCATCAAACCCGCCACGAGGATCACCGTGATTCAGATGGGTTTCATGCGGAACAACACAAATCCGCTCTTCGAGCCTCCATGGTCGACCGAATCCGGATGACCGGCAGGTACGCGGACCCTGCGCTCCAATACCGACGCCCATCGCGCTATGACGAGAACACCGACAGCATTTGAATCCTTCACGCTTGCCGTCTCATTCGAAGCACAACCATATGCGTAAACGCCTGCCTCTTCTGGCGTATACCCCGGGTCATGGACGATAAGGCACCTCGCTCGAAGAAGAGATGACGATGGACCACGCCGCTTCTGAAACATGCGGAACGTTTCCTCAGCACGTGCCGAACGGATCGATCCTCGGTCATCATACCGGATTCGGTAAGGGATGAGGGTTGGGCCGGCGGGAGAAGGACCGTTACGCCGGGACCGACGCCGGATGGAGCCGAGCTCGATGCATGGTCACATCCGACATCGAAAAAGACCATGCGATGCCTCCGGCAACGAGGATAACCTAAGACGGTGGTGTGCTCGAGACGACGACGGACATTCCCCCAACTCTCGTTCCTCTCCACAGCCCGCAGAATGTTGGTCTACAAGCACTCCCGAATCGGCACGCTTTTACAGGTCGCCCCTCCCTCACGCGAAGCATCCACGCACTGCGCGGTCCAATTTCTTTTTTCGAGTTCGAGCAGAGGCTGCGTCGTTGCCTAATGTTCATGGGAATAGACATCTTTTGTCACGGAAAGAATTCAGCGGATGCGATCCCGTCAGGCCTCCGGCGCTTCGGCTGCTGCCGATGTCATTTTTCCCCTCTCCATTCGACGTGTTCCAAGGCATCATCCCCCTCACGGTTGGAATGGAACTTCATCGACATTATGTTGGTACGATTTTCGCCTTTGTTTAAACGAAAGCATTTTCGACTGTACAAATTCCCACGTTCCCATGAACCGGTCTTCGGAACCGCCCACATCACGCAAGCCGCCGCGACTGTTCCTCCGGTATGGTGCCTTCCTCTTCGTTCTTTCTCTTTTTTTAACCATTTCGGTTATCGCCCAGACCTCAACGCGAAGGACGACGGCGACGAACGATTCCGTCGTCATCGTCGTCATGGGATCATCGACGGCGAAGGGGGGAGGGGTGTCGCGACCGGACAGTGCATGGGTGAAACGGTATGAACGCGCTCTCCGTTACTGGTACCCGGCGTTACGGGTCGTGACCCTCGCACAATGGGCATACACGACCTACCATTTCCTTCCCCTGGCGGATTCGATTCCGCCTGACCGTCCCACCCCCGATAGCGCCCTCTCCGTCGACGTTGCCGTTTCACCCGCCATCCATGCAGATGCCATCATCGTCAATCTCCCGACCAACGATGTCGCCTCGGGTTTCGACAGTCTCGAAATCCGGAGAAATTTCGAGCGCATCGCGGAGAGGGCGGGCGAAATCCCTCTGTGGGTTTGTACGCCGCAGCCGCGGAATCTCCCCGATTCGCTCCGTGTCCGGCTCATCGAACTGAAAGGGTGGATCGAACAGCGTTTCTCGCCGCGCGTCATCGATTTCTGGAGCGGTCTCGCCGCGGAAGACGGATCGTTGCTCCCGCAGTACGACTCGGGCGATGGCACGCACCTCAACGACGCAGGGCACCGCATTCTCTTCGAGCGCGTCTACACGGCCGCCATACCCGCCTCCATCATCGAGCGGAGGAAACGCACAGCCGCCGGGGAAGTTTCCCCCTGAGTGCATGACAGCCGCTCCGTGCGGTACGCGGAAGGGCCTCCATGGATTTCCTCACGATTCTCCTCACCGCCTTCGCTCTCGCGATGGACGCTTTCGCCGTCGCACTCTCGGCAGGCGCCGTGCTCGTCCGCGCTTCGGCGAGACAGACGTTCCGCCTGTCCTTCCACTTCGGGTTCTTCCAGTTCTTCATGCCCATCGTCGGCTGGGCTGCAGGAAAAGAAGCCGTGCAGTTCATCTCGAGCTACGACCACTGGGTGGCCTTCGCGATGCTCGCAGTCGTCGGGGGGAAGATGGTCTACGAATCCTTCGAGCGCGAACGGCCCAAAGCGAAAGGCGACATGACGCGGGGGACATCCCTGCTGATACTGTCCCTCGCGACGAGCATCGACTCGCTGGCGGTCGGTTTGAGCTTCGGCCTCCTCCGCATCCCCATCATCCTGCCGAGCATGCTCATCGGCATCGTCACCGCCGGTATGACCTTCGCCGGCATGCGTCTCGGCGAGCGTTTTTCCCGCATTCTCGGGAAGCGGGTCGAACTTGCGGGGGGCATCATCCTGATCGGAATCGGCGTGCGCATCCTCCTCGAACACCTCTCCTGAAGGCCGCCGCAGGATTCAGCCGCTCGGTGTCAAGGACCGGTTCCCTCAATTCCTCGAGAGCCAGTGCAGGGGATTCTGCTTGTTGCGCTGTCTCCATATCTCGAAATGCACACAAGGGCCCGAGAGCGCTTCGCCGCTGCGCGCAATCGTCTGCCCGGCCTTGATGCGCTCCCCCTGGCGGACGAGGATCGAAGAGAGCTGGGCGTAAACCGTCCGGAACCCTTCGCCGTGGTCGAGGATGACGAGATTCCCGTAACCGGGGATGAAGAAGACGGTCGAGACGACGCCGTCCGCGACGGCCCGGACGGACGCGTTCGCTTCCGACCCGATGTCGATCCCGTTGCTGATCGTCACCGTCCCGTGTTTGGGGTTGACCTGCTCGCCGAAGCCGCCGATGAGTCTTCCGCCTGCCACGGGCCAGGGGAGACGTCCTCTCAAGCGCCCGAACACCGTCTCGGCCAGGGTACGTTCAGAGAGCGGGGAAGTCTCGACGGTTCTATTGCGCGGGACATTCCCTTTTGCAGGTTTCGCGGCGCTTGAAACCCTGCGGAGCCTTTCCCGCTCGATGAGATCCGCGATGAGGCGTTCGATTTGCGCCGCTGCGGCCTGTTTCCTCCTCAACTCCGCCTGGTACGCCTCTTTCTCTTTGCGCAGTCTCTCGAGGACAACCTGCTGTTCCACCTGTTTTTTCTGAAGGATCGATTCTTGTTCATGCTTCTCCGCGACGGTCCGGCTCTGTTCCGCCAGCCTCTGCTCGAGCACCGCTTTCTGCCTGCTGACGGCCTCCTGCCGAAGGCGGATTTCCGCCGCTTCTTTCCGCTGGCGCTCACCGAAGGCACGCAGATACCGCGAACGGATGAACATCTGGTTCAGCGACGTGGAACTGAGCAGGAGTTCCGTATCGTGCAAGCGGCCGCGCTTGTAGGCGGTCACGATGGACCTGGCATAACGCTCCTTTACACGCTCAAGGCGCTGCTGCTCGCTTTCCAGCATTGCGCGGGCTTCGTCGATGCCGCGCCGGTTCTCTTCGATGCGCGCGTGGAGATCGCCGATCACTCTCCGGATCAGCGCCGTCTGGCGTTCGTAGAGGTCGAGTCTCTCGAGGGTGTTCTTTTCGTTCTTTTTCGTTTCCGCAAGACGTTTTTCGTACTCACGGATCTCTTTTTTCACAGTCTCGAGTTCGTTCTGTTTCAAGCGGAGTGATGCGCTTGCAGGCGATGGCGTGTGTTTCGCCTGCCGCCTCCCCCCCTGAGCCGTCGGTGTCTTTTCCCTCGAAGCAGCTCTCCCCGCATCCCTGGAAACACTCGCGGTCGCGGGGCTCCTTTTCGATCTCGCCTGCCTGCTCGCGAGGGTCGTTTGTCGCCGCCTGCCAGAAGGAGGCGTCGATGAGGTGGCGCGTGCGGTTTTCGCTTTCCCTTGTTTCGATGAAACCTGTGGTCTGTCGGGGGGTGATGATTTGCTTGGTGTTCCACTCCGCCGGGACGCGCCGGCTACCGTCCCGCTCCGTGACGGTCTTGCGCTCGAGTGCTCCGGAACCGCATTTGCAGGAGAGGTTTTCTTGTTTACCGTTCTACCCGAGGCGACCGTACCCCTTACAGTTTTCTTCGTGGACCTGTCGGCATTCCCGCGGGCATGCGAGACGGATTTCGCGGGGTTTTTACCGGCAACGTTCGCAGACTTCGCGGAACTTGTGGTTTTGCGCGGCGAAACGGTGCCGGCACCCGGTTTTTTCTGCGCGAATGAGAATTCCGCCGTCACCGCGCTAACACCGAACAGAAACACCCCGAGAACCGCTATGGCGGCGAAACCTTTCATCCTGTCGAGCTACCTGATATGCCAAGATGAAGTACGCGAATTCTTCGCGAAAAATCAATACATTGCATAGGTTTTTTAATGTAAAATGTTACATCGCAATCGAAACCTCGAGGTTAAATCGAGGGAAATGTCTGTGTTCATTTCGCTTCTCATTTCGTAGGTTTGTCCATCGTTCTCACCTCGATGAACAGATGCCCATGTCGTTTCCCTTCCTTCTCATCGGACATCGCGGTTCAGGAAAATCCGTCCTCGGGGAGCTCCTAGCCGCGCGTCTCGGCGCACCCTTCACGGATGTGGATGCTGAAATCCAGCGCGTGACGGGAACATCGGCAGCGGAATGGGTGGAGACGGACGAACCTCGATTTCGGACGATGGAATCCGAAACCGTGCGCGAAACCGTGGCGCGAGGCGGGGTCCGCGTCATCGCCGCAGGGGCGGGACTGCGAGATATCCCCACCGGTGCATTCGTCCTCTTCATCGACCGCGACGGCTGGGAGGAGACGGCGCGGAGATCCCGCGTCCGCTTGCGCCCCGGCATGCCCTTCGAAGAGGAAGTCCGGTGGATGAAGGCGAACCGCGAACCGCTCTACGCCGCGGCTTCCCACGCGCGGGCGAGGATCCCTCTCGGCATGAGCGTCGAGGACGCCGCGGAACTGGTCGGCCGAATCGCAGACCTCGCCCTGGCATCGGCCGGTAGCCCGGCCTTCCGTCGAACATGGCTCGTCGTTCCGTCGGCAGCGACACTCGAGCGATGCGCCGGCGACGTCCGCTTGTTCGGTCTGGCAGGTCTCGAGATCCGCAGCGACCGCTTCTCCAAGGTTCCCGACACGGACGCCCCGATTCTCGCTTCGCTTCGGGACGCAAATGCGGGCTTCCTCGCCTCCGCCGGGCGGGCCGCGGCGATCGACTGCGACGTCGCGTCGGCCGCTGCGGCGGATCTTTCGCATCTCGAACCGCGGACACTGGTCGTCTCGTCGCACCCGAAGGATGTGGATCAGGAGTACTTCGACGCGATGGTCGCCGCGGGGCACGCGGTGACGGCACGCTTCCCCGAATGGAAGGAACATCTCGTTTTCAAATTCGCCCCTCTCGTGAAGTCGTGGGTGGAACTCCGATTCGCGTACGAGTTGTGCCGCGTTTTCCGCAAACGGGGGGGGAAGGTCAGCTTTCTTCCGCAGGGCAGGCGGTGGGACTGGATGCGGGCATTCCTTTTGTGGAATGGGAACGATCTCAATTACGTTTCCCCCGGCACCGCTCAGGCGTCCTTCGCGCCTCCGCCGCTGGAATATTTCCTCCCTCACGCGGCCGGACCTGCCCCGAGGGCAGTCTGCGGTGTCATCGGCGACCCCGTCGATGGGAGCGCGGGGGATATCGTACACAGGCATTGGAGCATCCGTGAGGACGGCGGCGCCTGTGCGTACGTGAAGATCCCCGTGCCGGCCGACGAGCTGGAACACGCGCTGTACTTCCTGATGAAACTGGGTTTCCACGGCCTCTCCGTCACATCCCCCTACAAGGCGGCTGTTATCCACTCGAATTTCGTCACGAGCCCTGAAGGCCTCCCGTCCGGGAACACCCTCACCTTCCGCGATGGGGGGTGGTCGTTGAGCGACACGGACCGTCTCGGCATGGAGGCTGCACTCGAGGAGTTCGAGCGCCGCGGCGTTTCGCCCGGCCCTACGGCCGTCTTCGGGTGCGGCGGTGTCGCTCCCGCCGTCGTCGACGCCTTGGAGCGCCGCGGGTGGGTTCCCGTTCGGCAGACGAGCGCGCGCGAAGGCTGGGGGGACCTCCGCGGCATGACTTTCACACTGATCGTCAACGCCGGCAGGGAGAGTACACATGTGTACGACAGGCCCCCCTCCGCGCATGCCTGGCTCGATCTCGCGTACCACGGCATCGAGCGCATCCCGGAAGGGATCGAACACTACCAGAACGGGTGGCGTTTCTTCCTTGCCCAGGCATACGCACAGAGGAAGGTGTGGGGGTTCGACACACGAGAAACGGACGAAGAATGCAAGACGTGACCGGAACCGTCGAACAGCATCACGGAGTTCGAGCCTATGAGGACTCAGGCGGGCCGAAGCAATTCCCGCAACGACACGCGGTACCACGGGTACTGCCAGAGAGGATCGAAACGGTCGTATCCCATCCCATGAAGCATTGAACGGGAGAAAAGGCGGAGGAGGGATTCTATATGCGTGGGAACAGTTTCGGGGAATTCCTCGTGCTCACGGGTTTCGGAGAGTCGCACGGTGCGGCGGTCGGGGCGGTGGTCGACGGCTGTCCTGCGGGTATCCCGCTCGGCAGAGAGGATTTCGCGGCCGCACTCCGGCGGAGGCGGCCCGGCTCTTCGCCGCTCGTAAGCGGGCGGATGGAATGCGACGAGCCGGAAATCCTCGGCGGTATTTTCGAGGGTCGGACGCTCGGAACCCCGATCGCGGTCATCGTGCGCAATATCGACGCGCGGAGCGACGACTACGAGCGGGGCATCTACAGGCCGGGCCATGCGGACAAAGTCTGGGAAGAGAAATACGGGATCCGCGACTACCGCGGCGGCGGACGCGCTTCCGGACGGGAGACCGTCGCGCGCGTCATCGGTGGCGTGGTCGCGGAAAAGATTCTCCCGAGCAGCGTCCGCATCGTCGGTTTCGCGCGGAGTATCGGTCGCATTACCGCCGTGGACATCCCCGATGAGCTGACGCGGGAAATCGTCGACCGGTCCCCAACCCGGTGTCCCGACCCTTCGGCCGCCGCACGCATGGAGAAAGACCTCCTCGAGTGCAAGGAAACCGGAGACAGCCGCGGCGGCGTCGTGGAACTGCGCGTGGACGGCGTCGCCCCTTCCCTCGGGGAACCGGTGTTCCGGAAAGCGAAGGCGCTCCTGGCCTCTGCCATGATGAGCGTCGGCGCCGTCACGGGCGTGGAACTCGGCGACGCATTCGACGAAACCCGTCTGGACGGGTTCACGTACCATTCTCGGGGGGGCGAGGCCGCGGCACATACGCACGACGCCGGGATACTCGGCGGAATCACGACCGGCGGCCGCATCGTGCTCCGTTGCGCGGTGAAACCCGTTTCCACGATCGGCGAGACAGCGAAGAGAGGCAGGCACGACCCTTGCATCGTGCCGCGCATCGTTCCCGTTCTCGAGGCCATGACCGCCCTCGTACTCGCCGATCTCACCCTCGCAGCCCGATGCGACAGGGCATGATGCGAACGAAGGGAGTTCCCCCTCGACACGTGGTCTCTTTCCGCTGTTTCCGAAACCTGTTCGAGCGAACGACCATGGATACCGACCCAGCGCTTTTCCATCCCCGACGGCGCCGTCTCCACCGGGAGGAGACATGCTGGAGATGCGGATGATGACGCACGCCGACGTCATCCGGGTGGCGCATCTCTCGGACGTCCCGTTCGACGAATCATGCGTGGTCTTCGCGGACCGCCGCCTCCCAAACGAATTCCTCAGCCGCCTGCCCGACCCGATCCTCGTCGAAGGCGGTGAAACGCTCAAGACGCTCTCAGAAGTCGAAAAGCTCGCGGATCTCGCGACCTCCCGGCGTTCGACGAGGCCGATGACGCTCGTTGCGGTCGGCGGCGGTTCCGTCGGAGACGCCGTCGGGTTTCTCGCGAGCATCCTGTGGCGAGGCGTCGGCCTGCGGCACATCCCCACGACACTCCTTGCCATGGCCGATTCGGCCCACGGCGGCAAAACGGCGATGAACACGATGGGAGCGAAGAACCAGCTCGGGACGTATTACGAGGCCGAGCGCATCTATATCGTGGAGGAATTCCTCGCGACGCTGTCGCCCGCCCAGCGGCGCGATGGATTGACAGAGATGCTCAAGGCTCTCATGATCGCAGGGACCGAAACCATCCGCCGGCTCACCCCTGAGGACATCGAGGCCCTATGCTTCCTCCCTTACGAATCCATCGCGGCGCACCTCCGGCCTCTCCTCGACGAGGCGATCCGCATCAAGCGGGACATTGTCGCGGCGGATCCCCGCGAGGAGCGCGGGATCCGCACCGTTCTGAATCTCGGCCACACGCTCGGCCACGCTTTGGAAACGGCCTCCCGCGTTTCCCACGGTACCGCCGTCGCGTGGGGGTTGGCCGCGGCGCTCGAACTCTCGGCCGCCGGGGACCTCCGCGGCGATGTCCGTTCCTCGCTCGATGCCCTGTTGTATCCCTTGCTTCGCCCGATACCCTTCCCGTCGGGCGACGTCCTCCGTCAGGCAATGGAGCGCGACAAGAAACGGCAGGGCGGTGTCATACGCTCCGTCCTGCTCAAGGATGTCGGACAGCCCGCGATCGTCGAGCACCTCACGAGCGGGGAATGGGTCTCCGCGTTCCGCCGCGTGTACGATCGTTTTGTCGGCACACCCGTCGTCGCCCGGCTCCGCGACCCGCGGCGCGTTCTCATCCCGATCGGTGCGGGGAAATCCGAACTGAACCGCGCACTCGTCATCGCCGCCCGGCGACCGGGCGCCACGCGCATCGTCGGGCACAGCGACTGCGACGACGTACGCTTCTGCGCCGCCGGTATCAGCGCCCTCGGTTTTCCCTTCGAAGAATCGCCGGAAGGCTATGCATTCGCTCCTTTCGCACGGCGGACGGCGACACAGACGGCTGCGCCGCGGCGGGTGTTTTGCGGCGAGGGCGGAACGACGCTGCGTTTCCTCCTCGCCCTCGCGTCGACGAGCGCCAGGGAAACGCGACTCTTCTGCGCGCCGGCTCTCCTCGCCAGGCCTCACGGTCCGCTCATCGACGCCCTGCGGTCGGGCGGGGCCGAAATTGAACGTTTCGACGCTGCGGACGGGAGCGGTTTCCGGGTCCGCGGGTGGGAATCGATGCCCCCCCACCTGGAGGTCGATGCGTCGCTCTCCTCGCAGTATGCTTCCGCGCTCGCCCTCCTCGCTGCGGGTGCGGAATCACCCTTCACGCTTAAAATCTCCGGGAACGTGGCGGAAGGGTCTTTCTTCGACTTGACGCTCGCGATGCTCGCGCATGCGGGCGTCGAAACCATCCGAACGGGGGACCTCGTTGCGTTCAATCCGACGGAACGCCTGCGGCAACCGCTCGAGATCGCCATCCCACCAGACGCAAGCGCTCGTGCCGTATGGGAAACGGCACGGTATTTCGAGCACCCCCTCCTCCTTCCCGATACGGACTCGATTCACCCGGACGCTGCGATCGGTTCTCTGCTCGAAGCGATCGTCGCGGGACAGAGGGGAGGGGAAATCGCGCTCGACTGTTCGAAGACGCCGGATCTCGTCCCTCTCCTCACCATAGCCGCCCTCCGCTCCTCGAAACCGGTGCGCATCACGGGTGCGGCCAACCTGCGCTGGAAGGAATCGAACCGTCTCGAAGGGTTGGTTTCTTCGCTCGCCGCCCTGAATATCGAGGTCCGCGCTACCGTAGACGGTGTCTTCATCCCGGCGGGTGCCGCCCTGTCCATAAATCCTGAGCGCTTCGAGACACACGGCGATCACCGGCTGGTGATGGCTGGTCTCCTCCTCTCGATGCTCACCGGGGAAGTGGAACTGAGCGAAGCCTGGTGCGTCACGAAATCTTACCCCGAGTTCTGGGACCATGCCCGGATGGCGGGCTGGAGCGTTCGGCCGGTGCACGCCGAGGCATCTTCCAGAGACAGTCGCGCAAGCAGCGGGGTCGACCAGACATGGTCGTCGCACCCGCCAGGGGAACGGGAGCGCTGAACACATGTTCCCCATCGTTTTCCGTGAAACGCATAAGCTCTCGCTCTCTCTGTGTTCTCCGCGCTTCCGGGGTGCATGGCGAATCGCGTGAAAATGCAAACGCCGATGCACAAGCCCTTTTTCCTTCCCCGGTTCCGTGAGGTGTCGCCGGAAGGCTATCGCCGTGTTCCGAGCCGCCGATGACACGGATCGCCTTTGTCTCCGCTGTTCCCCGATGCGAAAACACCCGATCTCCTCGTTCCCCGCCCTCTTCACAGCCCGACTGGGTCTTCCTGATGTGCTGCCCCGGACGACGCTGGACGGGCCATGCACGGTACGGGGGGGAGGCGTATGCACGCTGTGTCACGCCGGGGCGGTCGAATACGACCGAGAATACGAGGCGAGGAACCATGCTTTACGCGAGTTCGCCGGTGGCCTCGGCCTCCTCCCCGTGTGGCGGCCGCTGGTGGAATCTCCGCAGGGGCGCCGGTACCGGACCATCTCGAAGCGGAAAGTCTTCCGCGCAGGCGGGCGTGCGATGCTCGGCCTCATCGTGAAAACGAGGCAGGGGAACATTTCCGCCGTACCGGTGGAATCCTGCCTGCTCGAACCGCCCGGCCATGCGGAAGTATTCCGCATCGTCCGGGAAAACCTCGAAATGCCGTACGCGAAACCTCTCCCGGGCATCCTGCGCCACGTCGTCGTTCGGGGAGAGGAACAGAAATTCGCCGTCGTGTTCACCGTCTCACAGATAGGACATGGGGTCATGCATGCGCTGAACACACTCTCGAAACGCCTCGTCGGTGCGTTCGCCCCTGTGTCCTCGGTGCTCGTCTACCTGGACACTTCCGACGGCAGGTACTACTTCGGCGCTAAGGACCCTTCCCAGCGACCCCATTACCACCGCTTGTTCGGGAGCGAGTGGATGACCCAGACCATCGGCGGGGTCAACTTCGTCCACCATGTCTTTTCCTTCTCCCAGGTGAACAGCGGCACGACGGAGCGTCTCACGGAAATCTTGCTCGCGGAACTGATTCCCAAACCTCTCGACCACGTCTTCGACATCTACTGCGGTTATGGGCTCTTCAGTCTCGTTTGCGCACCGCGGACCCGCAGCGCTCTCGGCATCGATCAATCCGCCTTTTCCATCGAGAGCGCCCGGAAGAACGTCCGGCGCAGGAACGCCGCCCATGTGCGGTTCAGACGCGATGTCATCACGCCGGACACGGTCTTGAAACACCTCGCGCCTTGTACGACACACGATGTCGTGATCCTGGACCCCCCGAGGAACGGACCGGCTGCCGGCGTGATCGAGAGCATCGCCTTCCGCAAGCCGGCACGCGTCGCACACCTGTTCTGCGCCATCGAACACGTGCCGAAAAGCATCGAGACATGGAAACGACAAGGCTACGATCCCGTTTCCGTCACGCCGTTCGATATGTTCCCCGGCACGAACGACGTGGAGCTCTTGGCCGTTTTCCGGAGTTCGGCATGCCCCTCTTGATTCGGGAACTATACTGGATGCGGTTCGACCGCCCACGTGCGCACGGGAAAGCTCGTTCTCACCGTTCGAACCGAAGCGCCGTCCTCGCGCCCCGCGAGGTTTTTCCGAACTGCCTGTTTCATTTCATTCGCATCGTTCCACCGCAGCGTGAACGGATCGCCCGTTCTCACGCCGCTCCCTCGGCAACCGCAAGGAGACTTTCCGCATGAAACGCCGTTTCGTTTTTCTCCCCATCGTTCTCTGTTCGCTCATCGCCCTCGCTCAAGCCCAGGACCGGATGACGCCCGAAATCCTCTGGTCCCTCAAGCGCGTCAGCGACCCCCAAGTGTCGCCGGATGGGAAATGGGTCCTCTTCACCGTCAATGCCCCGAGCATCGAGCAGAACCGCGGGAACAGCGACTTGTACCTCGTCCCGCTCGCAGGGGGAACTCCGCGAAAGCTCACGACCTCGAACGCAGCGGATTACAACGGGCGGTGGTCGCCCGACGGCAGGCTCATCGCGTTCCTTTCCACCCGCGACGGATCCCCCCAGATCTACCTCATCGACCCCTGGGGAGGCGAAGCGAGGAAAGTATCCGACATTCCCGAGGGCGTGTCGAATCTCGCGTGGTCGCCCGACGGCGCCTTCTTCTCGTTCACGACCGACGTCAAAGCCGGCGAGACGCTCCACGAGAAGTACCCGGACCTTCCCAAGGCGAACGCCCGCCTCTACGAATCCCTGCCGGTGAGGCACTGGGACACGTGGGAAGACGAGAAACGATCGCACCTCCACATCATGCGGGTCGACGGGACGGATCTCCGTGACCTCATGCTGGGGGAACCGTACGACACGCCTCTGAAACCGTTCGGCGGGGGAACGCAGATCGCCTGGTCGCCCGATGGGAAAGAGATCGCCTACACGGCGAAGAAGGTCTTCGATTTCGCCGTCAGCACGAACTCGGACATCTATATCGTTCCCGCGAAAGGCGGGCCGGCGAAAAACATCACGGAAGGGATGGACGGGTTCGACCGCGACCCGCTCTATTCGCCCGATGGACGGTGGATCGCCTTCCACTCCATGGAACGCGCCGGGCACGAAGCGGACAGGAACCGCCTCATGCTGTACGACCGCCGGACTGGTGAAATCATCGAACTCTCCCGGACACTCGATCAATGGGTCGGCACGATGGTGTGGGCGCCCGACTCGAAATCGCTGTACTTCTCGGCGGAAGACAAGGCGACGGTCCAGATCTACCGGATTTCCGTGCCGGACGGCTCGTGGAAGATCCTGACCACCGGCTGGTACAACCACGACGGCGGGCTCTGCATCACGCCGGACGGGAAATCCCTCGTCTACGGCCGGAGGAACTTCAACCGGCCGACCGAGCTGTTCGCCCACCCTCTCGCCGGCGGCGTGCCGCGCGCCCTCACGGACATGAACGGTGACGTCTTCGCGAAGATCGCACCGGCGATGATCCGGGAGCGGTGGGTGACGAGTACGGACGGGAAGAAGGTCCATTGCTGGGTCGTCCTCCCGCCGGATTTCGACTCGACGAAACGGTACCCCATGATCACGTACTGCCAGGGCGGCCCGCAGTCGACGATCAGCCAGTTTTTCAGCTATGCCTGGAATTTTCTCCTCATGGCCTCGAACGGTTACGTCATTCTCCTCCCGAATCGGAGGGGTCTCCCCGGTTTCGGGCAGGAATGGAACGATGCGATCAGCAAAGACTGGGGTGGCATGCCGATGCAGGACATCCTCGCCGCCCACGACGCCATGGTGAAAGAACCGTACATCGACGGGAAGCGCTGTGCGGCCATCGGGGCGAGCGCGGGAGGCTACGCCGTGTTCTGGCTGGCGGGGAACCACGATGGGAGGTTTTCCGCGTTCGTCTCGCACTGCGGCATCTTCAACCTCGAGAGCATGTACGGGTCCACCGAAGAACTCTGGTTCGTCAACTGGGAAAACGGCGGCCCGTACTGGGACCCCGCCGCGAAACCCATTTACGACCGCCACTCCCCTCACCGATACGCGCAGAACTGGGACACGCCGATCCTCATCATCACCGGGGAAAAGGACTTCCGGGTCCCTTACACCCAGAGCTTGGAAGCGTTCACCGTCGCCCAGGTGAAAGGCATCCCCTCGAAGCTGCTGATATACCCCGACGAGAATCACTGGGTCTTGAAGCCGCAGGAACAGATCCTCTGGTTCCGCGAGTTCTTCGAATTCCTGGGAACGTACTGCGCACGCTGACCGCAGCGCCGACCATCATCCGACCGGTCCCGAGGTCCGTGCCGGCGGCTTGGTCACTGCACGAGAGAAACATCGCGATCCGGCGGGACACACGGCGTGGGCGGAGCTTCCATGGTATTCCCTCACGCTCGAAAATGTTTCCGAGAGGGAAGCGAACGGACCTTCGTCCCTGCTTGCGTCTTCCACGCTCCCGCACCGGCATGACGGGCTGACGGGAGCTCTTCGAACGCCATTCTAACGCATATCGGGTTCTCGATCCCGCTTCGCCGGGGAGCGTGCTCGCGACGCTCTGCCCGCTTTTCCTTGCCCGAAAAAAAACGCGCACCGCATGTCCCGGGGTTTCCGGAAACCTGGCGGTGCGCGTCGCGAACGGCATCAGCCCTGCACGCGGCCGGTCCCCCCGGTTTCGGACCGAGGGGACCAGCTATGCGGAGGGAGAAAAGGTCACTTGAGCAGCACCATCGAACGCATGAGTACCGCGTCTTTCGCGCGCAGGATGTACCGATACGTTCCGCTCGCGAACGCTGTCCCGTCGAACACCGCTTGCCAGCGGCCTGCTTCGAGACGGCCGCGGACGAGCGTGACGAACGTGCGGCCTGCAGCGTCGACGACCGTCAGCTCCACCTCGCAGGCTTCGGGGATATCGAAGGCGATGGTCGTGGTCGAGCTGAACGGGTTCGGGTAATTCGGCAGGAGCTGGAACTGCGACGGGATGTTCCCCTCGATCCGTTCCACCCCCGTCGTCGCGCACTGGAGGCGTATGGTGTCCGTACAGACGACGCGCTGGTCGATCGTCGTCTCCCAGACGATCTCGAACGGCCTGTTGCCGATCTGCTTCGTGTCGAAGCATACGACGAAGCCGGTCAGACTGGTCCCCGACGCGAGCGGCGAGGTGGTCGAGAACACGGCGGATGTCGCGTTGTTGGACACCACCCAACCGATCGGTTTGTTCACCGCCGTGATGACGACGCCCGGTGTGATGACACGGATGTGGAAGTCGTTGAGCGGCGACGCCGGCTGGTGCCGGTTGAACAGTTTGAAGTCCCAGCAGCACGCCACGCTGTCGATGAGGGAAGGCGTGACCTCGTCGCACTCGACAGGCGACGGCGCGCACTCGATGCGGAGCGTGTCGCAGCAAACGGTTCTCTGACCCTCCGTGGTGCACCACCGCAGTTCTACGATGCCCGACGGCGGGATGCGGTCGAAGCACGCGACGAACCCTCCGAGGTCGCCCATGTGCGGGATGCCGTTGCCGGTCGGCTCGTTGTAGTCGACGGATGTGGACGAATACGTCATCGTCCATCCGCCCGGCCCCGACGGTGTACCCGTGATGACAACGCCGGGCGTCAGGACCTCGAGGTGGAAGTCGGTCACGAGGCCTGCGGGCAGATGGCGGTTCTGCACCGTGAAGTCGTAGCAGCAATCGTCGCGCTTTTTCGGCTTCACCGAGTCGCAGGTCGTCTGCGACGGCGCGCATTGGATGTACATCCTCTCGCAGCAGATGACGTTATCCTCGCGTGTCGTGCACCAGACGATCTCGAAGACGCCCGAGGGAGGGATGTTCTCGAAACACGGCTTGAAACCGCCGACGAGGCTCCCGGTCGGGAGGCCTGAACCCGTTATCTCTTTGAAGAGGACATTGGTCGGGGACTGCGTGGAGATGGCCCACCCGGAGGGCGCAGGCGGGTTCGGCTGGATCGTGACCCCCGCCGTGACCACTTCGATATGGAAATCGGTGATCGTGCTCGGCGGCTGGTGCACATTCTTCAACACGAAATCGAAACAGCACTTGTCGATGAGGCCGATGCGTACCGAGTCGCACTTCTGCTGGACGCCTTCGCATTTGACGCGCTGGTAGCCCGAGCAGATGACCCTCCCGTCGAGTGTCGACTCCCAGTAGAAGGTCACCCACTCCGAGGTCGACTGCAGACAGAAGTCGATGCCTGTCAGGTCGTTCCCCGACGGCAGGGCCGAGGCGGCCGTGGCGATCGCCAGTTCGGCCGGTGTGAGCGTCGTCGCGGGCCACGGCGCCGACACGGTGCCCGGAACGAACGAGGCCCCGGCCGAGACGATCTTGATGTGGAAGTCGTTCAGGGGACCGTACGGCATGTGCCGGTTCTTGAGCGTCACCGAGTAACAGCAGGGCCCTCCCGGAACTTGGGTGAACACCACCGTGTCGCAGGACATCTCCACCGAACACTGGAGTTCCACCGTGTCCGTGCAGATCGTTTGGTGCTTCTCGTCGGTCGTCCTCCAGGCGATGCGGATCGGGACGGGCACACCCGTAGCGAACGCGAAGCACGTGATGAAACCTCCCAGCTGGCCGGCAGCCGGAATGGGCGTGGAACCGAAGAAGGTGACGTCGTTCGTGCCGGTCGTGAAAGTCCAGCCCGACGGGGCGGTGGGGGCGGATGCGAACGAGACGCCCGGAGTGAGGATGGCGATGTGGAAATCGGCGATCGCCCGCTGGGACGTATTCCTGTTCGCGACGGAGAACTCGAAACAGCAGTCGGGACCGAGCTTGATGCCGACGGAATCGCAGCCGGGCGGCGTAACGGCACACTGCAAGGTGAGCGTATCGATGCAGACGGTCTGGCCGTTATATGTCGTGATGGCCTGAACGGTGACGGACGAGGGTATACCGGGCGGTATGTTCAGGCATGTCACGAAGCCGAACAGATCCTTGCCCGGCGCGATGATGCCTCCGCCGGTCGGCGATGCCGTGAACGTGACGGACGATGCATTCACACCTCCTTGCACTACCTGCCACGCCGTAGGCAGCGTAACGGACGAGAAGGTGACACCCCGGTTCAGAATCTCGAGGTGGAAATCGTTGATCGGCACATTCCAGCTGTTCCTATTCCGAATGCCCCAGTCGTAACAGCAGTTCCCGAGGCCACGGGCGTCGATCTCGTCACAGCTCACCGCGCAACGGAGCGTGAGGGTCCCTGTCGATATGACGGTAGCGCCGTAGAGCGTCCGCCACTGGATGGAGAAGGAGCTCGCCTGGTTGGCGAAGCAGACGAGGAACCCGCCGAGGTTCATGCCGGCCCGTAAACCGACGGAGGTCGGATTCGCGGCGAAGCGGACCGTGTCCAAACTGACGCTCTCCACGTGCCAGTTGCTCGGCGCCGCGGGTCCCGGGGTCTGCACGATGACCGCCGCCCCGGTCGAGATGACGACGATCTCGAACCCGTTGATCGGCTGCTGACCGCTGTTCCTGTTCTTCAAGAGAAAATCGTAACAGCAGCCGCTGGTCTGGGTCGCCGTGACGGAATCGGGGCGTTGTTGGGCCTGCACGGCGATGGTGAAACAGAGGACTGCGCAGAAAAGGGAAACAAACGTTCTCATCGCTTCTCCTCGTTATGGTGAAAGGTGTATTCTCGACAGTGCCGCACCGAGAGCTTCGCCGACGCTATCGCTCGCTCTTCTCCTGCAGCGGTAAAGGTGGATACCGACTGAATGAGGTTCTTTTGTCCTATAAAATAGACGCGTAGGGAGAGGGAGTCAATGCTCCGCCCCAACTTCTCGACATTTTTCTCCATACCCAACGATCCGCTCCACCCCCAACGAGGTCCCTCATGCAGACAGACATCGCATGGTTTTTCCCCTCCCGCATCCAGGTTCGGAGAGATCGTTCCCGGGCTATCGCCCTGTGACCCTCTCGACCGGCAATGCCCCGGCGCTGTCCGTGTACTCCAGTTCCGAACCCCAGAGACTGTGCGGGATGAGAAAGACGACCAGCGTGACGACGGACGCTGCAAAGGCGAACCAGCGGCGGTTCGGGTGGAGGTAGCGTACGTTCCTGTTCCACAGCGCGATGACCGCAACCAACCAGGCGAGGAATGCAAACGCCGTCTTGTTGTCCGTCAAATCCTTGCCGAACGGGAAGCCCGTCCAGTACTCGCCGAACGCGAACTTCTGTACGACGGGGCCGAGGAGCATCCCCCCGACGGCGAGGAGAGCGAACGTCCAGAGGGCATACCCTCGCGGATTGCCGTCGCGGAAAAGCGCCTCGAGCCCGCCCCGCATGGAGAAGAGCATGGCGAGGAAGATGACGACGATGTGCGCGGCGAGGATCCATTCCGGAACCGCCCCCTTGAAACGGGTCACCGCGGGACCGTCCTCTTCCGGGAGAAGGAGCTGTTTCGCCCCTGCCTTCAACTCGACGAAGTATTCCAGCTTTCCCGCAGGAGGTTGATGGGGGAGAAAACCGCTCAACCGATCCCCTGACCTCTTCATCGGGATCACCTTCCAGTCGTCCCGTGTCTTATGGCGCTTGTACAGGAGATGTCCTTGTACACGGGCGTCCGGTACGATCACCGTCACTTCCTGGTCGCCGTCCCCGCCGTGCGAGCGCTCCAGGGAGTACGCGACCGTCGTCCCGGCAAAATCCCGTTCGCCCTCGATCGGGTACGTCGGCCCTGTCCGTCGCTGGTATACCGCCGACGCGACGGTGAGGATGACGGCGAGAACCCAGAGGATGACGTTTCGAAGCATGGCTCTTCTATCAAAAGACGTTTACGGTATCGCCTCCGAGTCGGCAGAAGGGACGTTCCCTCCACCGCCACGTCATGTGCACGTCGTGTCGTGAACCGGTCCGATCCCTGGAACGAATTTCCCTTTGAAATACAGCCGGCGGATCGTCTGCGATTCATCCTCGGCCCATTGTTCCACGCCGACTGCTTTCATGCGGCAGAGGTTGAAGACCTTGAAATTGTGGGGGAACTTGTCCGCCCCTTCTTTTGCGGGCGCGAGTCTGAAACCTGGGAATCCTCCGCATTCGAAGCAGAAACGGATGCCTTTTTCTTTGACACACGCATACGTCGGGCATTCCCCGACGAAGAGACAATGCCCCTCGTTCGGGCGACAGCCTCTGCACGGGACGGTTTCAGGGTCGCGTTTCAGCCGGGCGGAAACAGCGTCGATGAGCGGTTGCGAGATATTCCTTTCGTACATCTCGCAGTTGAAACAATCCAAACCGCATGGGGCGACGAGGTCGATTGTCGTCGGGTGGAATGCCATGACTTCCTGCTCCCGTAGCCAGAGACAGCACCGGAACGGACAGGAATATCATACCTTTCCCCCGAATAACGCAATCGCTTCACGAGCGGACGCAACCGAACTCCGCGTCGCCCGGAAAAAGAGCCGCTTCGGATCTCCTCGAAGCAAGGCCGGCGTATCTTCGAGGAACAAGCCCCGACTCGTGCGGCGATTCAGCGGGGGAGAGGACGGCGTACGATCATTTCCCTCCCGTCTCTTCCGGATAGAGAACGAATTTCTTCATCCGGTCGAAATGGAAAACACGAGCGGCCGTCTCCCGCAACATGTCGGGGGAGAGGCTCGAGACGAGGCGCTCGAAGGCGAGGATTTCCAGGGGGTCGTCGCCGTTCGAGTACGCGGAACGCAGGCGGTTCAGCCACCACCCGTTCTCCTTGAGGTTCTTCTCGTGTTCCCGACGCTGGATTTCCCGGATCTTCTGGATCTCCTCTTCCGTGGCGTTGGAATCGACCGCTTTGCGCAGTTCGGCGAGCGCCGTCGAGACGAGTTCATCCACACGGTCGGGGTCGCAGCCGAAATTGACGACGGCGACGTACTGTTCGATCGGACGGCGCGTGATGTTGACCTGCACGCCCACACCGTACGTGCCCCCCTTCTCCTCGCGCACCGATTCGCGGAGGCGGATGGTCAGCAGTTCCTCGAGCGAGGAGAGAGCGTAGCGGTTCTCGAGCGTCCCTTCCATCGGGCCGTTGAACACGAGGACAACCATGCTCTTCTTCTCGATGCCTTTCCGGACCGTCTTCTCCACGGCGCTCTCGGGCATGCGGACGCCGAGGTCCTTCCACATCTCCTTGCGCCCGGTGCAGGGAAGCGCGCCGAGGTAGCGTTCGACGAGCGGCTTGAACGTGTCCGGTGCGATGTTCCCGACGAAGAGGAACGTGAAATCCCCCGCATCAGCGTAGCGGTCGC
The DNA here is from genome assembly GCA_029907355.1 of Bacteroidota bacterium. GTDB lineage: Bacteria > Bacteroidota > Ignavibacteria > SZUA-365 > SZUA-365 > JARYLZ01. Next base: position 48,232 of record JARYLZ010000007.1, read on the forward strand.
GGTACACCCGCATTACGGCCGGGAGGTTGAGCTCCTCGAGCCGTTCGGCAGTCATCGGTCTCCGCCTCGGGTGGTACTGGGCGAGGGTGACGCTCAGCGTGTCGCTGAATACCTTTTCGGGCATGGAGCCCATGTTCTCCAGCATCGCCTTCATCCTCTTCTTGTAGGACTGGAAGACGGCGGTGTCCTCGCGAGGATGGGTGAAATACAGGTACAAGAGCTGGAGGAGCGTCTCGATGTCTTTCGGCGCGGCATTGCCGCTGAACCCTTCTTCCAGTTCGCCGATCTGTGGGGAAATGGAAACGACCTTGCCCGTGAGGGCTTTCCTCAGCTTCACCGCGTCGAAGTCCCCGAGCCCGCTCTGGTCGATGATGTTGTCCGCCATGTCCGCCGAGAGCGCGTCCTCCTGCGGGACGAGTGAAGACCCGCCCGGGCTGAGGGCGGCGAAGAGGACCTCGTCGTTCTTGAAATCCGTCGGTTTCAAGACCACGCGGATGCCGTTCGACAGCGTCCACTCGATCACCCCCAGCTCTCGGATTTCCCGCGTAGAAGCGACCCGCACATTCGAGGGCGGCACTTCCGCGAGAGGTTTATTGGCCACCTCGTCGACGTACGGTTCGATCGCCATCTTCGAGACGCGTTCGAACACCGAGAGGAGGTCTTTTTCCTTCGGGACACGCACGTCTTTCTTTTGCGGGAGGCTCGCGAGGATCACCCGGTTCCCCTCTGCGGGCACCGACGTGGCGACCTCGTTGACTTCCTTCAACATGACCGTCGGCAAGTATTTCTCGTAGAGCCGATAGGCCAGTTCGACCCCCGGTGCGGGGTCGCCCGAGAGGAAGTGGGCGACGAATTCGTATGCGAGGCCGTCCGACTCCTGCTTATCGCGCTCGTTGTACTCCTGCTCCATCTGCCGGAGAAGGTCCGTCTTCGCCCGCTCGAGCTCCGTTTCGGTGAATCCGTGTCGCCGTACCCGCTCCTGCTCGATGAAAACGGCCTCCAGGCCGCGCTCGATCCCGTTATTCTCGACCTGGGCGCGCGCACCGAGCACGTCCTTCGTGCGCCCGAGCCGCCAAAAGCCGACACCGGCGTTGATGAAGGGCGGGTTCGGCTTCTGGAGCAGTTCGCTCAAGCGGGCGTTGAACATCGTCTCGTAGAGATCCTCGATCATCGCGCGGCGGTAGTCGCGGATCTTCTTCTTCTCGCGGGCGTCGAATTTCACCAGCACCTGGACGCTGTTGCCCGTGGCCTCCGGGTCCGTGACGATGGACGTCAGGGTCTCGCGGTGGTCGGGCACCGGGACGGTAGGTCTGTCGAGAGGTGCCGACGGCCTGGGGATGCGCGAAAACGTCTCGCGGATCTTCTTCTCGACAGCGTCCGCGTCGAAGTCGCCCACGGCGACGACCGCCATGTTGTCCGGCCGGTACCAGCGCCGGTAGAATTCCCTCAGCGTGTCGTGGGGAAACGTCCTGAGGATCTCTTCCTTCCCGATGGGGAGCCGCTCTGCGTACTTCGAGCCGCGGAACATGACGGGGTACTGCTTCTGGAGAATCCGCCACGAGGCGCCGCGGCGCCCCCGCATCTCCTCGATAATGACGCCGCGTTCCTTGTCGATCTCCTCCGGCTCGAACGACAGCCCCGATGCCCAGTCCGACAGCACGAGGAATCCCTTGTCCATCAATTCTTCGTTGTCGGTGGGGATCTGCAGCATGTAGACGGTTTCGTCGAATGCCGTGTAGGCGTTCAGGTCCGCGCCGAAGCGCGTGCCGATCGACTCGAGGAAACGCACCAGTTCGTTCTTCGCGAAGTGCTCCGAACCGTTGAAAGCCATGTGCTCGACGAAATGCGCCAGTCCCTGCTGGGCATCCGTCTCCAGGACGGAACCCGCGTTCACCGCCAAGCGCAGTTCCATGCGTTTCTCGGGCTTTCGGTTGACGAGGATGTAGTAGACCATCCCGTTCTCCAGTTTCCCCATCCGAACAGCCGGGTTGACGGGAATCGGGTCCATGAGGGAGAACGACGGTTTTTTCCCCGTCTGGCTTTCCTGTCCCTGTAACGGGAAGGCTGCGGCAAGAAGGAACAAAAGGAACGGGTAGATGAATCGCTGCACTTTCATCGAAATCTCCTGGTGTAGAAAAAGTTCATAGCCCGAAATATAGATTTTTCATTCGGATTGCACTATGACGAAATGCCGGTATACCGTTTCCACGAACTGCTCGAAAAAGCGAAACCCGCCATCGATCGGTGTGCAAGGAGGAACAGATCGCGAATCACGACCCTGCAGCGTGAGATGCGCATCCTCATCGATACGTCGCGGGTCAGAGGTTGAGTCGCTTTTCCGTTGTGCATTGGACGGGATTCGTCACCGGACATTCTCGACGGCCCTCAGAGGCCGTGAGTGTTCAGGCGGATTTCTTACGCTCGCTCAGACCGGGCAACATGGAAAGGTTACCCGTTCATCGGCCCCTCCTTGGTTTCATGCCCCATGTATTTCCTGGGAAAAGAACCGACGCGTGATTTTGGGCACATGAAGTGTCTTCCCCCACGATTTTCGACTCGTGGGAAACCCCTTGGAACGGTGTTCTCACCGACGCCCTCTCATTCTCGCCGGGGCGTGGATGGGGGAAGGGAACCCCGTCAACGGGAGAGATCCGGGAACAGCGCTCGCTCCGCCGCGTCGATTACGGCGTGGATGATCTTGATATGGAGTTCCTGAATGCGGTCGCTCGTCTCGCCCGGGACGAGAATGGCGATATCGCACAGCGGCTTGAGGGCGCCGCCGCCGCGCCCGAGGAGTCCCACCGTCCGCACGCCGAGCCTTCGCGCTTCCTCGGCTGCGCGGATGAGGTTCGCGGAATTCCCGCTCGTCGAGAGGAGGAGCAGGAGGTCGCCCGGTTTCCCGAGCGCCGCCACCTGGCGCGCGAACACGTGCTCGAAACCGTAATCGTTGGCGACACAGCTCATGTGGCCGGGGTCGCTGAGGGCGATGGCGGGGAGCGGCGGCCTGTCGGCGCGGAAACGCCCGCTCCACTCCTCCGCGAAGTGCATCGCGTCGCTCATCGAGCCGCCGTTGCCGCAGGAGAGGACCTTGTTCCCCGCCCGGAACGTCTCGACGAGCAGGGCGGCGAAACGGCCGACGAGGGGGAAATGTTCCGCGTCGCGGCGGAAGCGCGCGAGACATTCCTGCGCTTCCTGAAAGGCTGCGTTGATGGGGTCCATGGCGGCTCCTTCCAAATCAGGTGCGATGCCGAGGAAGCGGGTATGCCCCGGCAATGGCACGTGCCCGTCCTTTCGAGTTCCCCGGCGAGGTCACAGCTTCACCTCGGCCAGCGCTTCGAGGCGCCGGGCGGAGTCGTTCTCGACGTCGGCGTGCAGGGAATTTCCGTGCGCGTCCATGGTGACGACGGCGGCGAAATCCCGGCAGCGGTACACCCATAACGCCTCGGGGATGCCGAACTCCTCGAGGAAATGCACGCCGTCCACGGCGACGATCGTCTGGGCGTAGTACTGCGCCGCACCGCCGATGGCGTTCAGGTACACCGCCCCGTATTCCTTCAGGGCGTCCAGCGTTCTCTTCCCCATCCCGCCTTTCCCGACCACCGCGCGGATGCCGCATTTGCGGATGATGTCCGCCTGGTACGGTTCCTCGCGAATGCTCGTGGTAGGGCCGGCCGCCTGGACGTGCCACGTGCCCTGTTCGTCCTTCAACATGACCGGCCCGCAGTGGTAGATCACGCCGCCGTTCATGTCCACCGGCGCTTCGTGCTCGGTGAGGTGCTTGTGCAGCATGTCGCGGCCCGTGAACATGGGACCGTTCAGGAGGACGATATCGCCGACCTTCAGATTCCGCACGTCTTCTTCCCGGAGCGGCGCGGTGAGCCGGATTTCCCTGCCGGTGAGCGGGATGCCTTCCTCTCTCGCCATCGCGGCCGGGTTCATGTCGCGGTAATGCCACTGGAGAATTTTCCCCGTCGCCGGGTCGATGCGCACACCCATACGCCGGAATGCCCAGCACTCGTACGCCACCGAGACGAAGAAACATGCCGGCAGCCGGTGGTAGCTCCCGATCTTGCACCCGATGAGGGTGGTGTTCCCGCCGAACCCCATCGTGCCGATGTTCAGCGTGTTCGCGTGCTCCATGATGTAATCCTCGAGCGCGGCCAGCCGGGGATCGGGGTTGACGTCGTCGAGCGGCCGGAACAGCTGTTCCTTCGCGTACATGTACCCCGACATGCGGTCCCCGCCGATGGCGACGCCCAGCGCGCCGACGGAACACCCGTGCCCCTGCGCATGCCAGACGGCATGGAGAATGCACTTCCGCACGCCCTCGAGGTCGCGGCCCGCCCGGCCGAGGTGCGGGATCTCCGCAGGGAGGGAGTACTGGATATTCATGTTCTCGCAGCCGCCGCCCTTGAGGATCAGCTTCACCTCGATCGCATCTTCTTCCCACTGTTCCCAGAAGATGATCGGCGCGCCCGCGCCGAGGTTGTTCCCGCTGTTCCTGCCGGTGACGGAGTCGACGGTGTTCGGCCGCAGTTTCCCGAGCCGCGTCGCCTCGGTGACCGCCCAGAGGATGTCGTTCTTCATCGCGATCTGGTCCGCGCCCCGCGGGGTCTTGATCTTGAACGTCGGCATGCCCGTGTCCTGGCAAATCGCACCTTCGTTCTCGTACGCCATGTCGATGTTCTTCGCGATGGTCGCGAGCGCGAGCGCCGCGCGTGAACCCGGCTCCTCCCGGGGAATGACCGCCGCCAATGCTTTCCGGACATCCGCCGGCAGATTCGTCGAGGTCTGGATGACGAGGTCGAGCATGCTTTTTCGGAAGTGTTCCATGATGTGCTTCGCTGTTTTTGATGGAGGGGAAACGGCTTTTTTCTGATTGAGGAATCGGTCCATGATACGGGGAAAAGGCAGAAAATTCAACCGAAACGGCGGGATTCCTTACGAACGTCCCTGCGGTTTCCGCTCGATGCGCGGCGGCTTTGCTCCCTTCCGCCCGCCCGAACGGCATGGCTTCGCCTGCATATCCCTTTCTGCTTTCGCGGCTCGGCGGCCCGCCTGCGCGCATGCCCTGTGATTGTGTTTTTCGCGCGAAAGCTTCTATCTTGATTGCGAGTCTTCTCGGCATCGCTTATCGCGTCAGGCGGGACCGGGAAAACCGGAGAGATGCAGGAGTGGTTGATCTGGCACGCCTGGAGAGCGTGTGTACGGGAAACCGTACCGTGGGTTCGAATCCCACTCTCTCCGCAGGAAAGACAGGCCGATCCGGTAGTGGGTGGGGGGTACTTTTAACGGGGAACGTACGATTCCGCGAAGTGTGCATGATGATGCTTCGCCGAATATGCGGACTGCGGGTTTGCCCTTGGCAGCTCGTTCCCTCTCTCCTTATCTTCGATTTGGCATAAACACGGCTTTTTTCTTACTAAACGGCAAGATATTCCGATCGCCTTCGAACGGGCAGAACATTCGGAGAACCCTGTGGACCGATGAAACTGCTCCCGAAAACGGTTTTGCTGTTCGTCTTCCTTTGCTTGGCCACAGCAGGCACCAGCCATGCCCAATTCGTCGGGAACAGGAATTCGAAGAAATTCCACAACGAAGATTGTCGGTATGCCCGCCGGATATCCGAATCCAACCTTGTGAAATTCGAATCCGCCCGAGAGGCTCTTGCCCAAGGCTACAAACATTGTAAAGTATGCAGGCCGGCAGGGGAAAACTCGACGGCGACGGTCGCCCCCGACAGCACGGTTTCACGCGAGGATTCCGGAAGATGCCGGGCAATCACGAAACGGGGGACGCAGTGCAAACGGAAAGCTCTCCCGGGAAGCAAGTACTGCTGGCAACCCAACAAGTAGTTTAAAGTTCGCTCCATGAAAAAGAGATCGATCATCGTTCTCGCGCTCGGTATCTCTTTCCTCGGCTGTGGCAATAGAGAGAAAGAACAGGACACCGGTGCGACGAAACACGACACCGCCTCGCACTATTCCATCCCTTCTCGGAACAGGCATGCTATCCCGTACGATTATTCATTTAATGAGAATTTCCCGGACGGCATATACGAAGCAGAGGTGCAATACAACAACCCGAAAACAAGATATTCCGCTACATATACGCTCGATGTCGAGGTCGCGGACAACGTGGTGGTGAAAATCTATTTCCCGAACGGCGGGTGGCTGGATGAGGATCATATTATACCGAACGACCTCGATGAAGAAGGCTGGACGGAGATCGAAGGAGAAGAAGGCAAGACGTATCAGGTACGGATCTCCCGATAAGAGTATACAGGCGGGCTGTTCATCACGAGGATTCGTAACTGGTACAGAATCCGAACCATTTTCTTCGCTCACGCGAGCCGGGAAATATATCGCAACGGGGTCCAGACGAATAGAGGGGCGCGGCTTTCAGCAAGAGCGCGCCGGCTGTATTCTTCTGTATAATGATGACTAATATGCCGCCTTCTTGTCTCGTTTCCCCCGCGGAACGAGCGGCCGGAACAGGATATGGTTCACCTGCACATGGTACATCGGGAACAAGCGACGCACAACGAGTTCGCGATTCACCAGAAAGACGATGAAGAAAAGAACCTGAATTCCGTAGAGAGGGACACCGAGGCCGACAGCGACGCCTTCGGCGTCTCCCCCGTAGAGGAACGGCCCAATGGAAAGGTTGAGCGGATCGGCAAGAAAGAGGACCAGTGTCAGGTAGCAGAAGAATGTCCTCGTAAACAAAGCACGCAGGATGGATAACTTCCCCCCGAACAGCAGGAGCGCGTACCCCGCAAGTATCGTGACGACATTGCCCGCCCCGGCGACCAACGCCCAATGCATACCCGACCGTTCGCCGACAGGTGTTCTGTACTTGACCTCGAAGCCTATCGGCCGGATGTTGAATGATTCAAACTCGTTGTACAGTCTTGCCGCCGATGCATGCATGCCTTCATGCACTGCGGCGAACGTGATCAATGAAAGGAGAAATGCCGACCACTTCATCATGGGAAAACCCGCAAGATCGATGGCAAGAATATTCTCGTACCGCGGATAGTATCCTTTCAGCTTCCGCGTGTTTCACGCAACGACTCGGTCATCGCAGAACATGGTGTCCCTGCCAGGCTGCATTCATGCCCCGGCGTTCGGGTCCTCGATCCGGACCCTTTCCCTCAATCCGAGGTCGTCCAGTATCTGCTCGATGTCGTTCTTGAAATGTTGCACGCGACTGCTCTCCAGGGTGACCGAGAATTCGATACCGATCCTCAGGTCCGATCCGTCCCGCAATTTCGGGAGGATTTTCGTCCCCAGACGGTTCCAGACCTCTGGAGGCACTTCGCCGGTGATGGTCAATCTCCGGGTGATGGGCGTCGCGCATACGCAGGGCTGTCGTTTGCATGTCGGGCATACGATCGGCTGGGGACACGTGCAAGGATACGTGCCGCATTTCGGGCACGTCTTCGGCAGCTGTTCGCATCGGCAGGGGATGGTCAGGCATTTCGGGCACACGGTTGCCGGTGGTTTCGCCGCGTCTTTCCATCTCTTCGCTTCGTCCTGCAAGAGCAGGAATACATCCGCCTCGAACATGATGTCCGCCGGATCGATGGGCTCCTCGAACAGCACACGATCGTACCCGCCACCCGGTTTTCGCCCGTAAGCGATCCCGAACTCTCCCCTGCCCACGAATTCGACGATTTTGTTTCGAAGGGTCGCGTCGGGGTCCAGAAGGCGCGTGAGCGAACCGTTCAGGAAGCTCTGGCGCAGTCCGGACAGCGGCCAAGCACCGGATTCACGGAACACAGGCGGCCAGTTCCGTTCAATGTATCCCGATCCGACGGACTCGCTCAAGAGGGCTTGGGACTTCAATGCCGTTATGACCCTCCCACAGAGCGTCTCGCTCCCGCTCGAGTGACCCGCGCCGAGGTCGATGGATTTCAGCCCGTCCGCCTCCTTACTATCCGCGATGACCACGAAACGGTAACCGCCCCAGACCTCGTCTTTTGCGGCTTCCTCCGCATCCGTCACCTTCGATTGAAGTTCCGCTCGGTCGCTTCGGTCGAAATCCCCGCCGAGTGTTCCCTCGGCCACTTCCTTCGCGACGCGTTTCCATGCCAGCCACAACTCGACTTTGTCGCGGAGAACGCGGCCGGGTTTCTTGAGACACCACACGAGCGAGCCGGGATAGAGCCTTGGCGACTTGCCCCGCTGACTCGTCCACTCCGCGATCTGGCGGCGCAGATCGCCTGCTCCGGTCCATTCCGATTCCGGATCGACGATAACCAGCGTGAGACGCGGCGTATCCGGCACGGCTGTTCCATCTTCGGGGAAGGATACCACGGGTACAGTCGCCCCTCGTTCGAACTCCTTCCGGATGAGCATCCGCATCGCGGGTTTGATTTCGGATTCCTCGTCGAGCGACGCCCGCCGGTCGCTGACGACCTTCTTCAAGGTCGGCTGGTGGCTGATCTTGAACCCGTCCGAGCCCACCCGCCGAATGAAATACGATTTGTCTTCCAATGCGAAGGCGGCATTATCGATCGAGGTCGTGTCTACCGCCGGCTCACCCAGGGCAAAACGCAGCTCCGGCAGGTGGGCCACCTTGTCCACCTGCCCGCCGGAAGACTCGAAGAGAATCGTCGTCCCCACCCGGCGGTGGATGTTCTTGAGCACGCCCGTGGTGTCCGCGTCGAGCGCACGGGCATGCGAATGCGCGCCGGCGATGTCGGAATCGATGGCGGCCACGAGCCGGGATTCGCCGAGCTGGCCCAACACGACGCTGCGGAACTCCGGCACTTCCAGCGGGGCAGATCCCAGCGTGATGAGCGGCTCGCGCCGCGACTCGGTAAACCCGGTCCGGTACGCCCAGGAAATCCACTGCGCGAGCATGGCCAGCGTCCCTCGCGTCTGCTGGTACTGCGAAAGCGCCTGCCATTTTCTCTGGAACACCGAAAGCGTCGCCGGGTGGAACGGGTAGCATGCCTCGAACCTGTTGCGCAGGAATTCCCTGGCTTTGGTCTCGGTCGTCGCGGTATCTACCGCCGTCCATTCGGGTGGGAGTTGCGCCCGCCGTTCGAAGCACCAGTCGGCGTAAGCCTTGGCGACGTTCTTCCGTACGCGATCGTTGCCCATGTCCTCGAACAGCCGGCGCCGCACGACCTCGCTGATCTCCGTCTCATCGTTGGCGATGAGGTCTTTCGCCACACGGCGTACGACCTTGGTGAGCCTTTCCTGCCACTGCATGTCCCAGTCGGTCATCTCGACCTGGCTGCGGGGCAGGCTGATGACGGCGGCCCCGTGCGTAACACCCGTTGCTGCCACCGTCAAATTCTGAATGAAAGCGTGGAACTGCTCCGCCATGCCGCGATGGCGGTTCAGGAAATTCAGCACTTCGTCGAAAAGGAGGAGTACCTGGCCGCCCGCCGCCTGGAAAACGCGAGCCAAAGCCTCTGTACCCGGCGGCGTGGTCTTGGCCGCCGAGCCCAACTCACGCACCCCCGCCTCTCCGGCCAACTGCCGAGCGATATCGATCCACGGCGTCTCGCGCCCTTCCTGCGGGTCCCAGGCATTGCCGACGAAGACACCCACTCGCGCCTTGGGTACGGAGGAGAGCCCGGCCTCCTTCAGCAACTCGGGTACACCGTTGTATTCCGCCGCTTTGTCGCCGCACATGGCAAGGTGGTAGAGAGCCGTCAGCGTGTGCGTCTTTCCGCCGCCGAACTGGGTGATGAGCGTCATGACCGGTGCGGTGTTCTCCGTTTCACCGGAGAGACGACGGAGCACCATACTCGTATATTCCCGCAAGGCACGAGTCCAGCACGTACGCTCGAAGAATTGTTTCGGGTCCCGGTAATCCTCGGGCGCGGTCCCGGCGATGACTTGTTCCAGGTGGATGGCGAACTCGTCCGGGTTGAACGAGCGGCCCTCGCGGACTTCCTTGCGCGGCGTGGAGACTTTGTACCAAGGATCCATGATCAACCTACGGTTGGAAGGCAAAAGGAAAAAGGTAAAAGGCAAAAGGGTGTCATTTTGACTTTCTCTTTTTCGCGTTTACGACGATCGATCCGATGATCCGAGACAACTCGTTGGCTTCTCGATTCAGCGAGTCGATCTGATCGGCTTCGCCGAAGCCGGCGGCCCGTAACAATCGAAGCCAGTAGATGGTTTCCCGCGCCTCTTTCAGGGCAATCGCATATTTACTGACGAAATCCGCCAAGCTTTGACCGGCCTGGGCTTCCTCGACATTCGAGCCGATGGAGGTTCCCGACCGAAGCAATTGCTTTCCCAATGCCCGTGAAACATCCGCATACGCTTCTAGCCGCCGACAAAGACGCACGATTTCCACCGCGAAAGCGAAGGTGCGCTCCTTGATGTCCCGCGGCTTATCATTGTTCATTTCCTTTTCCCTTTTGTTTTTTCCTTTTGCCTTTTTCCTTTTTCCTTATCTCGGCACTCCCAGAAGCATCGCATCCAGCAGGCGCTTCTCTTCGCTCGCTTTCGGGTACAACGCCGAGAGGGCATTTGACAGCCGCAGGAAATCCGGGCCGCGTTCCATCTCGGCTTTTATGAGGGTCCGGAGTGCGTTGGTATGGCCCCCCGCTTGAAGGAGCATCGCGGCATGGACACGGTCGAGCGTCGTCGGACCATGTCCATCACGGCTATTCAGAGAATGCAGAGATTCCTCATCCATAATGATCCTCTTTCCTCTGTGCCCTCTGTGTCTCCGTGGTGATTCTTCCATCTCGGGGAAGAGCACTAGCTGAAGGTTCTTCTTCGGGTCTTGAACGCTCCAGTCGGCCACAGCGTCCGCGCCATCCTCGCCGAAGAGCTGCCTGGCGCGTTCTGACACGGCCATGAGCCGCACCACGCCTTTCTTCGTCTCGATGATGCGGCCCTCCCACTTGGGAAGGTCAATCCCCAGAGGCTGAGCGAAACGGCGCACCACGTCGAAGACAAGACTGAAACCTTTGGGCTTGCTTTTCGACTCGACGTCCTCGTCATCCTCCTCTTCCACCCAATCCCCGACCTCCTCATCGTTAATTCTTTTACCTTTTTCCTTTTCCCTTTTTCCTTCCCCATCTGTGACCTGCAGCGTCCACAGAAACAGTGCCGTCAGGCGTGCGTCCTCTTCCAACTCCTGCCCCGCCCCCTCCATTTTTCCTTTTACCTTTTTCCTTTTTCCTTCCCCCATCACCTGCTCCAGCGCCGTGCGGCCGACGACTTCCCATACTTTCTCCAGGAACTCCGCCAGTTTCACCTCGCGCCCCTCGGCGGTTTCGACTTTGCGGTAGCGGCTGAAGATTTCCAGCGCCGGGCCGATGCAGGCGAAGACGAGGTCTGCGCCGCGAATGCCCTCGCCCTGCAGCCGCTCCATCCAATCACCCACGCGCTTGGGAAGTTCTCGCAACACCTCGCCCCAGTCGCCCACCGGCGCATCCTCGGGCCGCGGGCGGCAGACGAGGTGGACGCTGGTTTCAAGTGCTGCGTAGCCCTGGCCGCGCATGCGCTGTCTGCGTTCGGTGGCGATGGGCCACGAACCGGTTGTGCGCCATCCCGCCTGTACCAGCGCCGAGACGAGCGCTTCCCAGCGGTCGGTGTCCTTGTGGGCGAAAACAACCGAGGCCACTCCATCCTCGCGGATAATCCGCTTCATACGGCCAAAGGCCTCATACATGCGGCTCTCGTACCACTGACGGTCATGCACGCCGCTGTCCTTGACCGCACGGTTTTCTGTAAGTTCGCGGGCTTTTTCGGTCTCCAGGGCCGTGAAGGCCTGCGGCAGGCGATTCTTCAAGCCCAGCCGGAGCCAGCTGTAGAAAAAGTCTGAAAGGTGCGCGTAGGGAATCTGGTTGGCGTAGGGCGGGTCGGTGAAGACCAAGTCCACCGATTCTTCCGGCAGGACAGCGTCCAGCACGTTGGCCAGGAGCGGCGACGAGGGTTGGTAGCGGACGGTAGAGAGGTTCCGAAGCGCGCTCTGGACACTGCGGATGGAGTAGCCCAGGCCCTCGCAGTTCGGGCTCAAGGGATTGCCTTCCACAAAGTCGGCGCGCATGGGAACGCCGGAACCCTGTATGAAGATGGACGTTACCCCTTCCGAGAGCCAGACGCAAAGAGAGGTGTGGTACTGGCCATTGTCCGAGTAAGCCGCATAGAGGCAGGCGGCGAGACCGTCGAGCAGGTCTTTCTCCTTGGTCTTCTTGGCCGCTTCCTTGAGCGCGTCCTCGATGACCTCGTGCAGTACCCAGCGTGAGAAGCGTTGACGCGGGGCCAGGACTTCGACCCAAGTCTTGATTCCGTATGGACCAGGAGGAAATGCCCGCGTGTCGTTTTGCGGAAACCCGGCCATCTCAAACCTGATGTCCTTAGCTTTCACAAAAGCAGCAGAGAACGCTTTGAGGTCTTTAGGTGTCGGTGCGGAATATTCCTTTCCTCGGCTGTTTGTATTTCGCCACACGACCGCAAGAAGCATGGCATCATCCGCTCCGCCGCGCTTGTCGCGCAGTTGCGCCTGAACTCGTTCGCGCGGGGTAACCATGTGGCACTTCGGGCAGGTGGCGTTGTTCCCGGCAACGGTGCCGCGTTCGACCTCCTTGTCGCTGGAAGGCGTGAAGACCTCAATCTTCGGCTCCAACGATCCCTTGGGATATGTGATGCGCAGCGCTTTCTTGCGGCCCTTGGCCTGCGAAAGCCAGAGGTTACGCACGAGCGGAATGGTTGCCCCGCACCCGGCGGCCTCGCATTTGACGGTTCGCGCCCAGAGATAGGCGAGCGGCTTCCGCCTGTACGCATCCGCCGGGTAGTACTCGCCCAGCCGCCTCTCTGCCTCTCTCAACACCCATTGTGACCATTCCTCGAACAGGTCGGCTAGTTGCGGTCCTTTGCGAGCACACCATTCGAGCGCGATCTTCAAGAGAAGCCACGCGACGGGATTGATGTCGGACGCAGTCACCTCGCAGCCGAGGCGCTGAGCTTCCAGCGGGATGGAGCCGCCGCCGGAGAACGGGTCCAGGACGTGCGGGACCGCACCGTGCGCGGCCTTCACCAGCTCGCGGGCCATGGAGACGTAGCCTGCCACGCGGACGATGTCCCAGTTGGCGATGTCGGCCACGAAGGCCAGAAGCGCCTTTTGAAGGTCGGCGTCCTTCGGACCGACCTTCTTGTTCTGCTGGAGCGCCTTCCTCGCCGCCGCCTTGAACTCCGCCGGGCAGAGCGGGTCGCACGGGTCGGGGAGAAGCAGCGTCAGGAGAAGCGACCGGCAGGAGGCCAGCGGACGCCGCGCCCACCACGAGTGGAGAAGCGAGAGGTGGCCGCTGTCCACGCGGGTCTTGCGGTTGTTCTCCTCGACGCAGGCGTCGTTCACACGCGACAGCGGAAAGTCCACCTCTGCCAGGCGTTTGCATTCTTTCGGGATCATTGCCCACCTCCTCGCTGTGGTTTGAGGGCAATGATCTTTTCGACGATGCCCTTCAGGGTCACGCTTATCTTCCCATCAGCCGATGCCTTCTCGACGATACGCTGGAGAACGACGGGGTTCTTCAACGCATCCTTCTTCTTTTGGATGCCGAGTTGCGTTTGGGCTTCCGAAAGCAACCGGCCAAACAGGTCTTTGCCGATTTCCTCTTCAAGCGTAGTCTCGAGTTTGACCTTGAAACAGGCGTATTTGTCTTTCACACCGCATGGCCAGTCTTCTTCCGACTCGCCGACAAGCCGCAGCAGCTTGCGGTTGTCTTCAGGAATAGCACCATCTTCACCATTATCGCTGTCCCAGACGACGTAAACCGGGATGCCGAGTCGCCGGAAAATTACCAGAGGGCGATCCAAGTTGTTCTTTCCGATGCAGGGGATAACCGAGATGCCTTCGCTGTCGAAATTGTGCCCCATCGACGCGGCTACGCCGAGAATGGCGGCGCGGTCATCCTCGCCTTCGACCAGCACCGCAACATCGGCAAAGAATCCTTCGTTGAGCCACGGAGTCATCACAGCCTGAAGACGGGGGCGAAGCGTATCGGCGGTGTACTTGGCACCTTGTTTGCCTCCCGCAATCCATATTTCTTCGGCTACTGCGCCCAGTTCTGCCTTGATAGCCTTTGTCACCCTCGGTTTCCCGGCGACATCATCGAACTTCCGCAAGAGGCGGATTTGCTCGAAGCGGTCGAGTCCGACAAAAAGCGGGGAGTGCGTAGAGTAGAGGACCTGCGTCCGCTTCGCCACGCCGGGGATCGTGCCTTGCGACAGTTTCAGAAGGACGGACGCCATGTGCCGCTGGCGGCTCGGGTGTTGGTAGAGTTCCGGCTCCTCGATGGCAAGAACCAGGCTGGGGAGCTGCGGCTCACCCTGTTCGGGAATCTCCGCCTCCGACGCAAAGCCCTCTTCGGTTGCGGACTCAACGCCCTTGGCCGCAACGAGATGCTGCAACATGGTCAGGATGAAGGCGCGCTGGAGACCGTGGCCCGTCCGCTGGACCGAGGACTTGTATCCGTCTTCGTGAAGTTTGACCTCGGCCTTCGGCAAGGGAAAATCAATGTCAACGAGTTTGGCCCATTCCATCGAGACGTTCGCTTCGGGGGCATATTGTCGTAGGGTTTCGGATAGCTGCGTCTGAAGCCCGGAAAGCTCCGTGAGTCTTGCGGGGTCCATGATTTCGCGGTACTTCTTCTGCGTCTCGTCCTTCAGCGTCACGAATTCCTTCCGGTTGGTGAGTGCGCGCCGAACCACGAGGTCCATGATTTCCGTGACGCATGATCCCTTGCCTTCGGTGGCGTCATCCGACGCATCCCGGACGGCGGGGATGTGGATGAAGCGCGTGTGACGGCCGAGGTAGCCGTTACCGACTTCCGTGAATCCGAAAAATTGCCCATCGTCGCGCATGCGGGAACATGAACCTGGGTTGGCGGCCTCCCACTTTCTCAGTTCTTCCTCGACTTGATCCGCGTTCCGAACTGTAGGAAGTGAAGAGTAATTTGGCTTGCTCCTGATTTCGTTGTATTTGTTCCTGATCTCCGATTTTCCACCTGCGTTGCGAACTTCGGCAAATTCCGGATTCTGGAGTTTCATGCCATGGTAGGTTCCCGACTTCTTGGCCGAGAAAGAGAAGACTCTGGCAACGGTGAGGTCGTTGCCATCGAGATACGGCGCAAACAGGGCGTTCTCCTCGGTGCCGAGGTCGGTGAACGTCAAGGCGATTTCGATTTCCCTACTTGTGTCCTCCGCGTAGAAATCCTCAGCCGAGACAGCCGCCTTCGGGTCGTAGAACAACTCCATCGCCCGAAGGAAGGATGACTTGCCGGTGCCGTTGCGCCCGACAAGGACCGTCAGGTTGTCGCAATCAATCCGCTCGTCGAGAACCGAACGGAAGTTTTTAACATGGATGGCCTTGACAATCATGACCGTTACCTCACCTGCCTGTTGGAATACCGCCCCTTGATGTGGTTGTGAAAATACGACCCCTTTGATGCGGCTCGCATGAAGTCCTGATAAACGGTCTCTGGTACACCAGAGTACTGGTAAACGCCTCCGCTATTGAACTCCACCTCCAGCGTCCTCGACGCTGGGTCATAGCCCACGGAACGGATATTGCTTGAGCGGACTGGTCTTCTGTTCATGCTTGGTTGTCCTCCTTCACCTCCGGCGCGGAGATCGCCCGGGGCGTCGTCTCAACAGGTGATAGAGGCGGTATCTCGTTGCCGGTCGCGGCCCCCAAGTCCTTGAACTTGCGGGCGGCGGGCAGAACCCGGGCTTCCATCGAGCCGACGGCGCTGTTGTAGGCCGCGTTGGCCTTCTCCAGACCTTTGCCGATTGCAGCAAGGTGCTCAGCCATGGTTCTCATGCGTTCGTAGAGATCCTTGCCAAGGTTACTAATTTCCTGGGCATTCTTCGCGATTTGTTCTTGTCGCCATCCATAAGCCACGGCTCGCAGAAGCGCGATAAGCGTAGTGGGGGTCGCCAGAACTACGCGCTGCGCCAGACCGTCCTCAATGAGTGAGTGGTCGGCGTCCACCGCCGCGCCGAAGAACGACTCGCCGGGAATGAACATGACCACGAACTCGGGGGCCTTGGGAAACTGGCTCCAGTACGCCTTCGAGGCAAGGGTGTTCATGTGACTGCGAACTTGCGCTGCGTGCCGCGCCATGGCCGCATTGCGCACGTCTTCGGACTCGGCGGCGACGGCGTCAAGGTACGCCTCCAGCGAAACCTTCGCATCCACGACGATCTCCCGTTCGGCTGGCAGCCGTATGAGCAGGTCCGGACGCAGTCGCCCTTCCTCGGTGCCGACGGTCACCTGCTCGGCGAAATCGCAATGTTCGGACATCCCCGCCAATTCCACCACGCGACGCAGGGTCATCTCGCCCCAGCGGCCGCGTACCTGCGGCTTGCGCAGGGCCGTGACGAGATTCGCGGTCTCTCTCTGCAACTGCTGCTGGCTCGTAGACAGGAGTCTCAAGTGCTCTGTCAGGCCGGAATAGGCTTCCTGGCGGTTTTTCTCAATCGTGCGGACGTATTCCTCGAACTTGGCAATGGACTCCGCCAGCGGCTTGACCATACCTTGAATGGCTTCCTGACGTTTGCCGAGATCGCCCCTGGCATCCGTCAGCACTTTGTCGAGCGTTTCCTGCGCCAGTTTCAGGAACGCGGTCGTGCTGGTGTTGAGCGTGTCTCCGGCAAGAGCCTTGAAGGTGTCCGTGAGCTTGGCCTTGGCCTCCTCCAAGAGCTTCTTCTCTTCCTGAAGCCGCTGGACGGTCTCCGCCAACTGAGTTTCGGCCTTCACCCTCGCGCTCGTCTCAGCAGCCAGTTGATCCCTGACCTTTGTGAAGTCCTCGGAGGCTTTCTGATTCTGCGAACGCAGTTCGGCAATAGTCCCTTCCAGCCCTGAGGCGCGCCCCTCGGCGGTATTCGCCCGGCGCTCGGATTCCTCCAACTTGGCGGTCATGAGCCTTGTGGCACGAGCGGTTGCAAGTAGCCAGGCCACAAGGCCGCCAATCAGCGCACCGGCCAAAACATACAATAGATAAATCATCGCAGCATTCATTCTCCGCCTCCTCCGCGTCTCTGCCGTACAATCATCCGCCGTTCCAGCGCCGCCCGCGTCCGTTCGATCTCGGCCGCCAATTCCTTCTCGTCCGGCAAGGCGGTTTTGTATTCCGCCGCCAGCACTTTGTTGGGGAGCCGGTCGAGGGCGTAGCGCACCACGGCCTCGTCCTTCTGGGCGCAGAGGATCAAGCCGACGGGCGGGTTCTCGCCGTCGCGGGTCCAGTGTTCCTGGGCATAATTGAGATAGAGATGCATCTGGCCCGCGTCGGCATGGGTGAACTTGCCGATTTTGAGTTCGACAATGACCAGGCACTGCAACCGGCGATGGAAGAAGACGAGGTCCACACGATACCACTCATCGCCGATGCGCAGGCGTTTCTGGCGGCCGGCAAAGCAGAAGTCGCCGCCGAGTTCCAGAAGGAAGGTCTCCAGGTGCCGGATCAGTGCTTCTTCGAGGTCGGACTCGGAGTACTCGTCCTTGAGGCCGAGGAACTCCAGCACATAGGGGTCCTTAATCTCCTCCTCGGGAGTGATGCGGTCTTCCGGGAGGGCTTTCTGCCCTTTGGCGAGCATGGCGGCTTTATTGTGAGAGAGCGCGGTCCGTTCGTAGAATTGGGAGTTGATCTGCCGGTCGAGTTGCCGGACCGACCAGCCGCCCCGCAGGGCTTCCGTTTCGTAGAACCGGCGGGCGTTTTCGTTTTTGACCGCCAGCAGGCGGACGTACGCCGACCACGGGAGGGGGAAGTGAAAGGAGACGTTCTTCAGGAACTGTTCGATGGCGCCGTGCCCGGTTTCTCTTGATGGTGCCGAAAGAATCGGAAGGCTGGATTCTGCAGACGGCGTCTGCAGAATCTTAGGTTTGTCGGATTCCGCAGACGGTGTCTGCAGATTTGGCCATGCCAGGTAGAATGCCCTCATTTGCCACACATTGCGCACGGAAAATCCTTTGCCATAGCGGGCGGACAAATCGGCCGCCAGACGCTCGATCAATTTCTCGCCGTACTCCGCCCGAACCCCTCCCTTCTGCTCGCTTTCGACGATCCGCCTGCCGATCAGCCAATAGGCAGCCGTCATGACGGAATTCACCGAGCGTGCCGCTGTTCTTCTCGCCGCAACGATAACCTCGGAAACATCGCCGAGAATCGCGCCATACGCCGAGTCGGCAACGACTGCAGGTGGAGTTCCGGGCGACTTGGGCCTCACTTTTCTTCCTCCTCCGTGTTCGCTGTGCCTCTGCGGTGAACATCATATCCCGGCGAATCTTCCCGCACCTGCATGGGTCGCGTCATGGCGTCCACTTCCAGCCAATAGTGTTGGACCTTCTTGACCTCATGCCACGGGAAGCGCGCCGGATCGCGGATGGGCTCCTGGAGCGTGGGCTTGCCAGCGCAGTTCGTGACGATGTAGAGCCAGTAGCAGTCGCGCCGGTCCTCGGCGACGCGGCGCTCGTTGGGCGTGAGGAGGATCGTCCCGGTCGGATCGGCCAATCCTTTGACCTCGATGAGCCGCAGTTCGCCGGAATTGAGGTCGAGGCTGGTGATATCGTAGCCGAGGTTCTTCTCGTGGACGTCGTAAACCTGGCGTCCTTTGGAACGCTCGTACTCCATGACGACGCGCATGGCGGCGGCTTCCGTTTCGGCGCTGGGCTGGAGGTGGCGCACTTCGGGCAAACGGCGATCCGGGTGCGGCAGGACGAGGACACTGGCGATGCGCTCGACGGCCTGGAGCGTGAGCGACTGCTGCTGCCGGAGTTCCTTGCGGCGGCGGTCGCGCCGCGTCCGGAGTTCGTCGTGACGGTTCACGGCCTGGGCGAGTCGTCCTTCGGCCCCAGGCTCCTTCCGGTCGATGGCCTCCTGGGCCTTTCCGATTTCCTCGTCCGCCCGCTGGATGAGTTCCGTGAGCGACCATTCCACATGCTGCTCGATGCGTTGCACTTCGGCGGTCCGTTCCTTGCGGACCTCTTCCAGGAACGGCCGGAAGGCGTTTTCCTGAAGCCAAGCGAGGGCTTCCGGCTCGAAGGCGACCGGCGGCAAAGGATCGGGGGAAGCAGCGGGGATGAGATCCGCCAGGATCGTTTCACCACAGAGACGCAGAGAGCACCGAGGACCATTCGTGTTTCCCTCTTTGTTCTCGCTGTCTCCGTGACGGGTCTTCAAATCCACAGCGAAGAGACGTTCACGGACCACCTGTCCCAACCCGTCCACCACGCGGGCGCGGTAGAAATCGATGCGTGACGGCTCTTCGTGTTGGAGGGAGTAGAAGCAGGCACCTTTGCCGAGGGCCTCGGCGGCCATGGCGCACGTGTGCCGGCGGACGGCTTCGAAGAGGGGATGGCCGGGCGTGACCCACTCGAGATTGTTCTTTTCAGCCGTGTCGCGGTCTGTCGAGCAGGGGGGATAGCGTGGAGCCAGCGGGGGGAGCTTCCAATCCGCCGCCCGTTCGTACTCCTTCAGGAACGAGGGCGTTCGGCCGGGTTCGAAAGTGTGAGGGAGATGCGGAACGTCCTTGATATCGAGGTCTGCATAGGAGGCGGCCTCGCGGATGAAGCGGGCGACGGTTTCCGGCACGACGCGGCGTTCCTGGGCGCGAGCCCGTCGCTCGATGAGCATCTCCAGATTGAGTTTCTTGGACGCCAAGCCCTCCAAAGCGTTCCGGCAGATGTCACGGAATCGGCCCTCGTCGACGTTCTTGAGCAGGCGTTCCTCGAGGTCGGCATCGCCGAGTTTCCCGGCGTAGTAGTCCCGCAGGATGCGCTCCACGTGGGCCGCAGGCAGGATTTCGCCGACGACGTTGAAGACGGCGTCGTCGTCCAGCGCGTCGCGGATTTCCTGGAGTTTCTCCAGCAACCGCTGCAGCACACTGCCCTCGATGGTGTTCGTGGCCACGAAGTTGAAGATCAGACAGTCCTTCCGCTGGCCGTAGCGATGGATGCGGCCCATGCGCTGTTCGAGGCGGTTGGGATTCCAGGGGATGTCGTAGTTGAACAGGATGTTGCAAACCTGGAGGTTGATGCCTTCGCCCGCCGCCTCGGTGGCCACGAGAATCTGGATTGCGCCCTCGCGGAATTGCTGCTCCGAGTAGAGCCGCGTGCCCGGCTCGTCGCGGGAACCGGGTTTCATGCCGCCGTGGATGCAGCCGACGCGGAATCCCCAACCCTTCAGCTTCCCGACGAGGTAGTCGAGCGTGTCCTTGAATTCGGTGAAAATGAGCAGACGCTTGTCCGGCTGGTCGAAGAAGCCTTCTCCGTGGAGGAGGTCCTTGAGTTTCGACAACTTCGCTTCGCAGTCGCCGTTTTCCACGGCCTGAGCCAGGTCTGCCAGTCGGCGGAGTTCGGAAATCTCCTCCCGCACCTGGTCGGCGTTCCTGGCCAGCGTGATGGCTTCGAGCAATTCCTCCATGCGCTCGCGCTCGCTCTCTTCCATTTCCTCGATCTCTTCCGGGTCCGGCAGATCGGGCAGATCGAGGCTGACGAGTTCCTGAGCCTTCTTCAGACCTTCCTCCAGCCGGCGGGCGCGTTTCTCGAGGCTGTGACGCATGGCATACGTGCTGGAAGCCAGCCTGCGTTGGTAGAGGGACATCAGGAAACCGACCGCACGGGCACGGGGATCGTCGCCCTGGGCGGCGGCCTTGGCGCTCTGACGCTTCACGAATCGCGTAACCTCCCGGTAGAGCTCGAATTCCGCGCCATCGAGTTGGAAATCCACGGTGTGGGGGATACGCTTCGTGAAGATCTTCTCGGTGACCCAGGTGCCATCCGGCCGCCGCTCCGGGAAGTAGACCATCGCTTCCTTGGTGCGGCGGAGATAGAACGGTGCGCGACGACGCTCCATCGCCTCGCGGATCGACCGCACGTCCGCATAGGCGTCCGGTTCGAGGAGTTGAAGGAACAGGGAGAAGTTCTCCGGGTCGCCCTTGTGCGGCGTCGCCGTGAGCATCAAGATGTGGTCCGATGTATCCCTCAGGAGCTCGCCGAGGGCGTAGCGGGCGGTCTTGCGGGCCGGAGGCGTCCAGGACATGCGGTGCGCCTCGTCCACGATGACGAGGTCCCAGTGGACCTGCCTCAAGCCGGGGAGGATCTCCGTCCGCTTTGCGAGGTCCAGCGACGTAATGACCTTATTCCGCTCCAGCCACTGGTTGACGCCGAACTGCTCGCGAATATCGCCGCCCTTGAGGATCACGAACGTCTCGTCGAACTTTTCCTTGAGTTCGCGCTGCCATTGGAAGGAGAGGTTGGCCGGACAGACGATGAGAATGCGCTCAGCGAGACCGCGCAGTTGAAGTTCCCGAATCAAGAGGCCGGCCATGATCGTCTTGCCGGCTCCGGCGTCATCGGCGAGAAGAAACCGGACCCGTGCAGCCTTGAGGAGGTAATCGTAGACGGCTTCGAGCTGGTGCGGTAAAGGGTCGACACGTGATATGGAAAGGCCGAAGTACGGGTCGAACTCCCAGGCGATGCCGAGGGTGTATGCCTGGAGGCCCAAGCGCAAGAGACGCCCATCTCCGTCGTAACGGAAGCCGACGTCGAGAATGGTGAGGGCGGCAAAGTCCTGAGCGGTCAACGTCACCTTGCGGAATCGTTCGCTCTGCGTACCGACCAGACCAACGACCCAGGTTCCGTTTCCGTTATCGTGCACCGTCTCCACGCGCATCGGCTCGTTGAAGATCGGGCCGGTGAGCACTTGGCCTTCGACCGGGAAATGCCGTTCACTCATGGGTGGATCGCCGATATCGTGTTCTCAAATGGAATCGATTCCCTCTTCGTTGAAACAGTCTTCAGGATCGACGAACGCCGAACGCTGTCCCTTCCCCTCGTCGTCTCCGGCAGCCTCACCGTCCGTGCGGTTTTTGTTCGTGTATGCTCCCCTGTCGGCCAATAGGAATTCGGGAGCGAATCGCATCTCTCCCGTTTTCGCTGATTGTGCTCCCAACGGGTTTTCTCCGAAAAGATTTCCCCTCACTATTCTCGAAGGGATGAACGGCCTCCATCGATCGAATCGCCCGTTCGACTTCATCATTGCGTCACCGTTGAATCCGGCGATAGAATGTCATTTCAAACAGGACGGCCGATGAACGTTTTCGATCTCCCCAACCCGACGCCTCGAGCGTCCATGCACATTCATCGATAGCACCAATCGTGATGGCTGGAAAAAACGTTTCCCCGATACCGCAGCACGAAGGGAATGGATTCCAGAGGTGTGGCAATTTACCTCGCGCTCCCAGTTTTCTCAAACGTTTGGTTCCAACGCTCGCCCGCCGGTGTCCGACCCTATGGATGAACCGTGTTCGGTCCATTGAACGGAAACCGTACACCGAGGGAGGAAGGTGCAACGCACGGTGTGATGTGTCTTCCCTATTCAGCATACGAAGGATTGATCCCTCCATTCGATGAACCGACGAAACGGTGCGATAGACGTGTGCAAACCGCTCATCATTCCGGTTGGAGTTCAATGTACTTCCTTCCCCCCCCAAACCTCCCGGAGCGGAACGCCGCCTCCCCACCGGCATTCCACCCTACTCGAGAACGACGGGCTTCACGAGCGCCGCTCTCCCTAAACACCGGAGCACGCAGAAATACACCCCGGATCCTGCTACTGCGCCACGGGAATCGCGCCCGTCCCACCACACATACCCTTCGCCGGCGGGGTTCGCCCCCTCGTGGAGCGTTCGGACTTCCCGTCCGAGCATGTCCGCAATGGTTACACGTGCAACGGCGCCACGCACGGTCCGGAATCGGATCCCCGTCCCCGCGCGTGCGGGGTTCGGCGCGACGGCCAGATAGACCGGCGCCGGCAGCGGATCGTCCTCCGCGTGCGATGTGCGCAGGCGGGACACGGCGGGGTCGTCGTAGCCGTAACGCAGGGCACGCGCGATCTCCCTGCCGTGCCGGTACTCCCACACGATGCGCCCGTCCGGTGCGACTTCGAAGAGGCTCCCTTTCGTCGATTCCGTGACGAGGGTGTTCCCGTTCGGGAGCCGCTGGTTCCCGCCGTAGTGCGCCGTGAAGAACGAGGACCCGGCGGAGTACGACCACAAGGGCGCGGGCGGGTCCCACGCCGCACCGGGCGCCGGCGGGTTGAAACGCCCCCCGCCGTCGAGGGGAGGCACGAGTTCCACGACGGCGGAGGCGCGGCCCCGGTTGTTGTTGTTGAACGCGAGAATGTTGCCGGCGCCGGGCAGTCCC
>JARYLZ010000080.1 GCA_029907355.1 Bacteroidota bacterium
CGGCTCCCGTTTCCCGCGCGGTGTGTTTTTTCTCATTTTCCGGTCGAAAGACGTCCGGCCGACGTACCGAGCGGTCCGATTCATTCCTCCATCAGCCTGGGAGAAGCGATGATGCCCCCGAAGGAGGTTATACCCGGCATTCGAAGGTCGTTGCGGTCGCGACAGTCTGTGCGGGCGGTCTTGTGCCTGACATTGATCGTTCCTGTGCTCGTGAAAGCGCAAACGGCCGTGAAATCCGCATTCCCCCTCGCCTTCGACACCGCATACTTTGCCCGTGCATCCAACGGCGCCGTCTCCGTGCTGGTCGACAAGGCGACCGGGCAATTCTGGGTCGAAACGCAGACCGGAGTGCCGATCCTCTTCGCGGGCGGTGCGGGGGGTACATCGTTCACCAATGTCCGTTTCCAAGGCGTCACGTTTACGAACAACAACCTTCGAGGTCCTGCAGTACCCGAGGGAACCGTCCGCATGCCGGAGGGGTCTGCACGCCCATCGCAGGATCGAGTCGTGTTCACGGCGGTTCTCCGCGTCGAACGCGACTCTCTCGAACTCACGCAGGAGTTCATCCCGGATCTCGTACAGGATTTCGCCTTCGTGCGCATTCGGACCACTCTGCGCAATCTCTCGCGATCCAGCGTCTCCGCAGGGTTCCTCATGATGTACGACCTTTTCATCGGAGGTATAGATAATGTCGACCTCGATGTCGGCGGGGCGCGGATCGTCCGCGAGCGTGACTGGAGAGGTGACCGGATCCCGGATCGGTTCGAGGGGGAAGTATCGGGGAAAAATATCCATGTCCGCGGTCTCTTGGGCGGCGCGGGAGTCGATCGCCCG
Source organism: Bacteroidota bacterium (assembly GCA_029907355.1). Classification (GTDB taxonomy): domain Bacteria; phylum Bacteroidota; class Ignavibacteria; order SZUA-365; family SZUA-365; genus JARYLZ01. The sequence goes on from JARYLZ010000080.1 coordinate 835, forward strand.
GACCAGTTCGTTGTGGGTTCCTGGCGTTACAACGGCTATCTCGGCGCGGCATCCTGGGATTACACCCCGAGCGGCCTCCCCTGGCAGGATAACGCGGTGCTGATGCAGTGGAACGAAACGACCATTCCGCCCGGGGGCACGATGACGCGAACGACGGAGTATGGATATCTCGTCCAGTATGACGTCGATATGGTTTGCTCCGCGGATTCCCTTGACGTGAATTCCTCGGAAAACGGCTACGTGCCTGACCCTTCCCTCGTCCGCGCTATCGTCCGGAACATGGGGTACCTCGCGATACCGCTTTGTGCCGTCGAAGTATCGGTCCCGCCGGGAGCTGTTCTCGATACCGGTGAGACGGTGAGGAAAACACACCCGAACATTTTGGTGCACGGGGATAGTGCCACATTCGCATGGCGATTCCACATCCTGCCGACGGACACTCCACGCGTTCTTCCCTTCACGCTCCATCTGACGGACCCGCTGGCCGTGAACCGTCAGTGCGGGGTCGTCGTTCCCGTTCCTGCTCTCCCGCGCTTCGACGCATCGGTTGTTTGCCCCGACACGCTGAGGCTGGAACTGGCGCCGGACGGCAAGTCGTATACACCGAACCCTTTCGATATCGTGGTCGTCATCCGAAACAGCGGGACCGGTACGCTGGCGGCTCTCGCCGCCGCAATTTCACTTCCGCCCGAAATTCAGCTCGTTACGGGTCCTGCAGCGGTACCCGTCGTGCCCCTGCCCCTGCTTCCCGGTCAGATCGGCACGGCGACGTGGCGGGTGCAGGCATTGCCGCAGGCAGCCGCGCTTAACGTATCCTTCGGGGTCACCGTAACCGGCACCCACGTTCCCGCGATTTCCTGTTCCGGGGCCGTTTTTCTCCCCGCCGTCAAAGAAGAAGAACCTTGCCTGCAGAACGGGGTATCGGCCCGCGGGACGGAGTTCTGGACCGTCTTCCCGTTGAACTCGGGGACGGGGTCCAAGTCGCTCCGCCTCTTTTTCGCGGCGACGGAGCAGACGCGCGTCCGCGTCGAACGACCCCTCCTCGGGCATTCGGACGAATTCGTCGTCACACCCAACAGCATCGCCGCGTTCGACATCGAGCGGGAAATGGAACGCATGGTGGACGAGACGGTCGGACGGTTCGGTATCCGCATCACCAGCGACCGGCCGATCAGCGTATACGAGGGGTCCCTGATGGAACGCCACAGCGACGCTTCCCTCGTTTTGCCCCTCAGCGCACTCGGCACGAAGTACGTAACCGCCGGCTATAATTACCAGGACACGGACGAGCATCTCGTCGTTTGCGCAACGCAGGACGGCACCTCGGTGTCGATCACGCCGTTCGGGATGACATCCACGCGGCGCCCGGCGCGTGTCCCGTTCACCATCGCTCTGGACAAGGGGGAAGTCTACGAGGTCGTCAGCGGTATTCTCGGTTCGTTCGGCGGCTTGACAGGGTCATTCGTGGAAGCCGACAAGCCTGTGGTCGTCTTCAGCGGGGCGCGGACCGGATGGATCCCCGAGAACGCGCGAAGCACGTACGGTTTCCTGAACCCCCATTTCGACCAAATTCCCCCCATTCGGCATCTCGGCACGATGTACATCCTCGTCCCGTTCCTCTCGCGCTTCGGCAGCGACACGTGGAAAGTCGTGTCGACGGAGGATGCCACGGACGTGACGATCGGGAACGACCCGCCGGTCCACCTTTCGCAAGCGGGCGACTGGTATGAGTTCCGGCTGGACAACCCATCGATCCTCACTGCGACGAAGCCCGTGCTCCTCGTGCAGTTCGCGAACTCGGCCGCATGGGACGACAGCCTGAACGAGTACGGAGACGGTTCCATGGTCGTACTGCCGCCGGTCGACCGTTACGCCTCCTGCCATCTCTTCCCGTCCGGTTTCCTCCCGTCCTCCACCCCCGCGTCGAATTTCGGTCTTCTCCTTCAACCCGGCTCATGGATCGAGACGCCGGACGACTCGCTCGTCGCGTCGTCGGTGTTCACCGCGGAATGCTGGGTGAATTTTCAAAGCGGGGGGCTGATCGTGACGCGGGATGTTTCCAGCGGTTCGCCGTCGGATTGGCAGTTGTGGTGCGACTGGACGAACAAGAGGCTCGCGTTCATCACTGCCGCCTCGCCGCCGGATGAGTATTTCTACACGCCCGACAATTCCATCCAGCCCGACACGTGGTACCATCTCGCGCTCGTCGTGAACGGTTCCGCCGGTCGTGCCGTCCTGTACATGAACGGCTCGCAGGCGCTGACGGCGAATTTCACCCCGCGGTCGTTCGACGCGAACACCGGTCTCGCGTGGGGCGGGTACTTCGGCAACACTGCCGGGGCTTACCTGCGTGCGACGATCGACGAGGCGCGGTACTGGAACCTCGAACGCACGGAAGACGAGATCCGCCGAACGATGTGGCGACGTTTGCGCGAAGACGAACGGAACGGGCTGGTGGGGTATTGGAGTTTTTGCGGCTCGATCGACGACTCGTCGACATATCGGCGTCGTACATTCGTCCATGGGAATCCGCAAGTCGTCCCCCTCATGGGTTTCCCTCAAGAGATGAACTGCGACGGGGTGTCCGGTCACCGTTCCTTCGTGAACCTCGTCGTGCCGGACGGGGGCGAGGGGAACATCGCCCTCAATGGATCTTTTCTGCCCGACAGCGCATTCCACCGAGTCCCGGGCACGGCATTCAAGGCAGCGGGCATCGAGGTACCCGCCGGGACGACCCGCGTGGAGACCTCGGACCCCCGCGGTGTCGGTGTCGTCGCTTACGGGTTTGCGTACCATGACGCGTACTCGTTCGTGCCGGATTTCATCATGCACCATACGGCAGGGACGGGGGAGAAGACGGGGCCCGTCGCGCCGGGGCGGTTGACGATTGCGCCGAACCCCGCCCGCCACGCGGTGAACATCACATATTCCCTGCCGGACGACGGTGAGGCGGTGCTCGTTTTGTACGACGCCCTCGGCCGCGCGCTCATGCGCTCCGTCATCCGGCTGGACGGACACGCATCGACCACCTTTCGCCTCGACTTGCGGGGAGTTCCGGCAGGCATGTACACGGTTCTCCTGAGCGGGCACGGTTTCTCGCTCGCCGAGCGTTTGATGGTCGTGCCTTGATTGCTCCCCGTTGCGACCATCTTGTGAAAGGGTACCGGAATCCCGATGTTTCCGTCACGCGTTAGCCATGCAAGGACTCTCTCCTCGTTTCCTCTTGTTCTGTACGACGGTGCCCCTCCTTTTTCCGGAGGCGGGATGGGCGCAGACGTTTTCGCATGTACCCGCCCCGTATGGGAGCGACGTGATCACCGCTCGGCCTGTCCGCGTCTACCTCGGGGCCCTCTTGGGCAGGTATTGGTACATGCATGAGGGGTCGTTCGCGATGACCTGCGATTGTCGTTTCCGCGACGCGGACGGGTCCCGTGCCGTGCCGGGCGTTGTGGGGATCGTTCATTTCCCTAAGCTCAACGTCGCCGCTTCTCTCGCCGTGCGGTATCTCGACTTCTCTTCCGTGTTCCGTTACCGCGAGTCCCGTTGGACCATCATCGAACCGGATAGTCTACTGCCGAGCGTCGATACGCTGATCGCATATGAGAAAATGTCGGATGTCCGGCTCCGGACGCTCCGTTTTACACCCTCCGTGTCCTGGTACGTCCCGCGGACATCCGTTTACCTCATGGGCGGGATTGACCTCGGCTGGAACATCGAGGCTTCGTACGATAACGAGGAACGTGTCTTGACGCCGGGCTTCGGGTATCGAAACGGGACACCGCGCGACACTCTCCTTGCACGGTGCGACATTCCGGGTGGGAAACGTCTCGCCGTCGGCCTGCAGGCGGGGGCAGGGGTGGAAATCCATCTCACCCCATGGTTCATGATCGTGCCCCGCGCGCATATCGCCGTTCCTCTCACGGCGGTTTCGAGTACGGACCGAACGTGGCGGGTGGTCGCAGCGCAGGCCGACCTGCTTCTCCTCGTGAGATTGTGACCCCCGAAGGCCAAGGAGAATCGTGCCATGCGTCTCTTTGTCGTTCGAAGGTTTTTCTTGAAGGGGTGTGCGTGTTTTTCCTTCGCGTTCGTCTGGTCCGCATGCACGCATACCGTGGACATGACGAGAGAGAAAGCGGGCTTTATCGTCACCAATCTCGGCCCGAGCGTGAACACGAATGCGGACGAAGTCGCCCCCATTCTCTCGCCGGGTGGATCGTATCTCTTGTTTACATCGAACAGGCCTTGGGGCGCTGGGAAAAGCAAGTCCGACCGTCTGTTTCGAACAACGGCGTCAGAGGAGGGTTGGTCTGTGCCCGAGTATGTCGCTCTCGACGGCGGCGATGCCCGGCAAGGTGCGATGTCCGTGGAAGATTCACAGAGACGGGCGGCGTTCGCACGGTGTTTCGACCCGCAAGGGGTAGGGGATTGCGACATATTCTTCCTGGTGCGTTCCGCCGCGGGGAGTACCGAACTGAGCCATCCGGGTTTCCCCTTCAACAACCCCGAGTGGGACAGCCACCCTGCCCTCACGCGTGACGGGAATACGATCGTCTTCGCGTCCGAGCGGGACGGCGGGTACGGGAACAGCGATCTCTGGGTCGCGCAGCGCATGCCGGACGGATCGTGGGGGACGCCGCGCAACCTCGGCAATACCGTCAACACGCGAGGCGAGGAAAAATCCCCTTTCCTCAGAGGGGACGGCGACACGCTGTACTTCGCGTCGGACGGCCATGGCGGCTACGGCGGGCTCGATATCTTCCGAAGTGTCCGGGTGAACGGGGTATGGGGAAAACCGGTCAACCTGGGGCCGCCGCTGAATTCGGACGAAGACGACGCTTTCCTCTCCGGGAACGAGGCGGGGGATACCCTCTTCTTCTGTTCCCGCCGCGGGGGAGGATTTGGCGGTTTCGATCTCTATAGCGCTGTCCGGCGGAAACCTCCCCCCTCGCCGATCGTCGAGAGAACGTCGAGGCCGCTCACCGTCCGGTACACCGTGAAGAACGCCTTCACGCTCGATCCGATTCCCGCGGTGGTGACGTATATCCCGGAGGGCGGCGAGGAGATCCGCCTCCAGGCGGGGAACGACGGCCGTGCGGAAACCACGGTCGAATGCGGCCGTGCCTACACGGTGACGGGTGCGTACCCGGGTTTCGCAGCGGAAGTCGATTCTTTCTTCTACCCCGCCGGTTTGGAAGGCGTTCGCGACCGGACACTTCTCCTGACCCCGGTCATCGAGAAGACGCGCAAGCTCTACTCCTTCGTCGTCGAATTCGACTTCGATCTCTTCAACATCCGACCCGAGGAACGGAAGAATCTCGACAGCGTCGCCCGCCTCCTGCTCCAATACCCCAACTCGACTGTCGTCGTGTCGGGACATACGGATTCCGTCGGTACGGAAGCCTACAACATCCGCCTCGGATACAACCGCGCGCGCGAAGTCAGCCGGTATGTGGAGCGCTACCTCCTTTCCCGGGTCGCAAGCCTCCGGAATCCCATCGAGATCCGCACGTACGGCGAGAGCGAACCCATCGCGCCGAACGCCACGGCTGAGGGGCGCCAGAGGAACCGCAGAGTGGAAATCGCCATTATCCGGAACGAGTGACGGGGAGGGCGGGAAAGCATGGGGGAAGCGGGAGACAAGGATCTCCGGGAAGCGGTAGAACGCATGCGGACACGCCTCGCCGCTCTCGGTTGCCCCGTCGCAGCAGAGAGCGCCGACCCGCTCGCACGGTACGCCGCGATGCTGCTCGAATGGAACCGCCTCGTCAACCTCGTCTCGCGGAAAGACGAACACGCCGTCGTGGAGAAACACATGTTCCACTCCCTCGTCGTCCGTGCGCTCGTCGATTTCCCCTGCGATGCGGGTGTCTTCGACCTGGGGACAGGCGGCGGGTTGCCGGGACTGCCACTGGCGGTCGTCATGCCGCGTGCGTATTTCGTGCTCTGCGATGCATCCGCCAAGAAAATCCGCGCAGTCCAGGCGATGGCGGATGCCCTCGGGCTCGGGAACGTCCGCTGTCTCGCGATGCGGGCGGAAGACGCCGGACGCGACCCTTTGCACGCCGGCAGGTACGACATCGTATTAGCACGGGCCGCCGCACATCTCGAAAAACTCATCCGGTGGAGCAGGCCGCTCCTCCGCGCGGAAGGAGGGCGGCTCATCGCATGGAAAGGCGGCGATCTCGCCGCGGAGATGAGGCGAGCGCTGATGCGCAATCGAAAGCTCTCATTCGAAGTCGCGGAGTACGACCTTCCGCCGGGCGAAGCGTCCTTGGGGGATGGGAAAAAAATCGTGGAGATTCGTTTCGATGCGTAGCCTCTTGATGGTGTCGGTCCTTGGCATCTCTCTGTTCACCGGCTGCGCGCTCATCCGCAAGGCCGTCGGCGCGGATATGGACCCCGAGCGCTATGCCCTCGCCCGTGAGGCCGCTATGCTCGATCTCCGGGAGAGAGCCGCCGCAGCCCTGGCGCAACGGCTTGCCGCTCCGGACCCGCCGGAGCGTGCCGAACTCGTCGTTTTTCTTTCCCCCGGCGCGGTCGACTCGGCATGCGCCCAGCTTCTCGGTGCCAAAGGCAAACTCGACGAAGCGACCGCTTACGTCGTGCGCCGTGTCACTGTCACCCTCGTCAACGGCGCAGCCGTCGCATCGCTCTCGATCGACGCGCGGAACGACGATTACGACGTGGACGTCGCGCTCATGATGGACTGCATTCTCGCCGTTTTTCTCGAGAAGGACCGTTTCGTGGCGCGCCTCGAACCGTTCAACATCTCGCCGGACGTTTCGGCGAAAGGCCTTCTCGCACCCGCTTCCGGAATCATCCGCGACGTGTTAAAAAAGAAACTCGCCGGGATCGGCCGGGATCTCCCCCCGATCGTTTTCCCCGTGGACATCGCGGGTTCTATCCCTCTCGAAGGGACCGCTGTCCGCATCTCCGAGGGGGTGAACGCCGTGCTCCAGGTTCCGCGGCGTCTCGTCGATTGCCGGGTCCGCATAAAGGAAGTCCTCGTCTTCGAGAGCGGTCTGCTCGTCGCCGTCGATCTGTCCGAGGTGAGGGTGCGATGAATCGTGTCGTCCTGTCCCGTGCGAGGCGGGCTGCATCGTGCCGACGTGGCCGTGTGCTTCTCGGCCCGTTTTCGTTCGCGTTGCTCTCCCTTGCCTGCTCGCCATCGCTCCCGACGATCGAAGAGTCGTCGGCCGACATCGCTGCGCATCGCGCGAGGATCGATTCCATCGAAACCGCATTGCACCGGTCAGCTTCCGTACCGAGACCGGGGAAGGATATCCGCATCCGCGTGAGTGCGGCGATGCTCAACGAGATCTTCTCCGCCTTCGCAGGCTCGCGGACGGACGACCTGCGCATCGCCTTATTCCCGACAAGGCCGCTCGTCAAGGAAGAACGTTCCATCCTCGGTATCCCCTACACGAATTACCTCGATATCGACAGCGGGAACGTTGTCGTCAATCTTTCGCACCTCCGCATCGAGAGGATTCGCGCAGGACGTGTCGAAGCGTCCCTGCGGCTGGAAGGCATAGGCCGCATCGGGGTTTCGGGGAAATACACGGGTGTCCCCGCCGGGGCTGCGCCGGATTTGACCGTTTCCCTGGAGGAAAAAGTGGCCTTCACGGTGCGCGCGACGGATTCGGGTACGGTCTTGCTCGTGCCAGTCCCACAGGTCGTTACGATCCGCGCGAGATTCAGTGTCAAACTCCTAGAGTGGAATGTCCCATGGAGTAAGGACATCCCCGTTCAGCTGACGGATCTCGTGCGACCGATTGAACTCCCGATCGCACTTCGGACGGACATTCCCATCCCCATTCCCCCCGACCGCCCGGAGGGGGAGACCGCCTTCCGGAAGGTTCGTCTCCACTTCGTCGAACCTTCGCTCAAGGTCGACGAGGAAGCTATCACGTTCTCCGCGTCGCTGCGTATTCTCCCGCCTTGAGGCGCGACGCGTTCGCGGACGGTTCTCTGCGGGCCGCTGCCCTCGGCGCTTTCCCGTCCCGCACGTTCGCGTCGTCCGCCGTTACCATCGGGGCGGGGAATGACGGTCTGCGGAAGTTCTTAAGACTTCGAGGACTTCACTTCGTCACACGGACCCAGAGCGTGGAAATGTGCCCACCTGCCCGGAGAACGCAGAGATAGGATCCCGCGGCGAGTGCATCGGGCGGGAGCGCCGCTCGGTGCAGCCCGCTCGGCATGATGCCGGCCACGAGCGTGCGCACCCGTCGACCCAGGACATCGAAGACCTCGAGATCGGTGAAGAGCTCTTCGGGGAGCGTATACACGATGTCGATCGAGCCGGTAAACCGGTTCGTCGTATTTCCCACGAGGCGGGGAGGCGTCGTCAGGGCGATGAGCCTCGGTCCGCCTTCCCTGCAGATGCCTTCCACCGTGAACGATCCGCTCTGGGTCGTGACGTGAACCTTGCCGGTCGTCCACTCGAAACGCCGGAGTGTGAGTGCACTACTCTCCGCATTCCCGAGGAGGACCAGGCACTCGAGTTCGGCGAGGAGGCCGTTCGCGGGCGTCGAGGGGAAAACCGCATCGATTGTGACGACCGCGCTGTCGCCTTCGTCGACGCTCGTGAACGTCGCGGTGCCGCCCCCGCAGAGGACGCGTTCGGGCCATAGCATAGAGCGGTTGAAGACGACCTGTCCCTGGAACGAATGCGCCCCCGCGAGGGTGAGGTGCTCCGAGGCGGTCATCGTGAAGGGGATGCGTACGCGTGTCCCCACCATCGCATGGAGGTCGTCGAGTGCGATCGTGGAGGTCGCCGCATGGGCGGAACCCGTAATATCCGCCATGGTCGTATCAGGGCACGGCACATCCGTGATGACGCGGAGCCGTGCAGCTAGAACGTCTCTCTCCGCAGGCGTGTAGACGAGCGTGAGGGGAATCGTCCCGAGCGGCTGCACGGTGACGGGGAACGCCGCAGGCTCACGGATCGAGAGGAACCGTGCGGGGGGGTCGATCTCGACCGCCGAGACCCTCATGGGTACGGACGAGGGATTGCCGATCGACGTCGTCCGGGTGATCGTGTCCGGAGCCGCCGTCGTCCCGAAATCGTACGCGGACACAGGGAGTTCCGGGCCCGAGCGTTCGAACAGAGCGGACAGGGTCATTGATCCGTTTAGGAGACAGGGGTCGGCGGTGAACGAAACCGTGCCGCTATGAACCCCGACCGATGTCGGGTGGAATTCCCACTCGACCACGACGCTGTCGAGCGGGGCGACGCGCAGGGGAAAGCGCGTCGAATCGTATGTCACGAAGTCCGCGGGGACACCCGCCGGCATCCGGATGTCGACGGGGACCGTCCCGCTGTTACGGAAAACGCTCGTCAAACGGAGGGGAATGTCGCACCAGTGCAGAATGCCTGCATCGAGCAGGATCGGGTCGACCGTGAAGGCGACGGAGTCTTTTCTCCCGACGAGGGAAATGATCAGCACAGGGAGGGGTGAGTTGTTCGCGATGGAGAGCGTTGCCGTGCGGATCCCCGGACCCGACGGCTGGAATCGGATCAGGATTCGGAGCGAGTCCCCCGGATCGATCCGCGCCGTCGTCGGGGAGAGTATCGCGAAATCGCCTGCATGGGTTCCCCCCAGCGACATGCCGGATACGATCAACGGAACGCCGCCCGTATTCCGCACCACCACCGTCGAATCGGAAAACCGTTCGTCGGGGCAGAGAAGAGGAGGGAATTCCCCGCCGGAAAACTCGATGGCAGGCTTCCTGGCCGATGTGCCTTCGAGGGTGACATCCGCGCTGTCCCTGCATGGCGAGGTGGAAATGATACGCAGGGTGGAACCGATCGTCCCCTCGGTCCGGGGTATGAAGGCGAGGGTGATGAGGACGCTGTCGCGCGGGGGAATGGTGACCGGGAACACCGAGGGAGAAACCACCGCGAAATCCGCCTGCTCGCTTTGTGCGCTTTCCAACTCCATCGGTTCGGACGTCGGGTTGTGAACGACCACCGTCTGGTAGGAAGTGTCGCCGATGGTCGTGAATCCGAAGATGAGAACGGCGGGGGCGGGGACCGGTCCCGAGGGAAGGTACGATCCGCGGATGAACACGGTGTCCGTCCCATCGCAGGGCGAGGATACGAACGCGAGGAAACCGGAGAGGGGACCGAAATCCCGCGGGTATATCGCGACGCGGAGTGTGTCGACCGCACCGGCCAGAAGAGTACGGGGCAGTTCGATGTCGATATCGACCGATCCCCCGATCGTGCAGGCAAGCGAGTCGAGTTCGGTGTCCACTGTCCCGGTATTCACCGCGACGAGATCGATAACGATCGGAGCGGTGCAGTGGTAGTATTCCCCAATGTCCGTCGTGTCGGGCCCGACCCGTATGCCGGCGGAGTCCTTGTGCCCGACCAGAGGGATCTCGATCGAGGGGAGGTTCGGCGCATCGGTCGTGAGGCGGAGGATCGCCTGGTAATCGCCTGCGACGTTGGGGAAGAACCGGATGCCGAGCCGCGCTGTGTCCGCAGGTTGGAGAACGAGCGGCGGGGGGATCGATGTCCCCGGAGCGAAGGAGAACGCGTTGCGCCCACTCCCCAGAAAGTATGCGTCCTGAATCGATACGGGTTGGTTGCCCGTGTTGCGGAGGACGATGTCCTCGTCATCGATTTCCCCGGGGCACGTCAACGTGCGGAAGGCGGGGATGGTATTCGTGACCGTGGTGGAGGGGACGATGATGGACCACAAGCTGTCGCTGAGGTCCGATAGCGGCGGGGAATACCCCCAGATACGGATCGTCTTGTCGTTCCCCGCCGAGGCGACGAGGGCAACGCGCTCGTCCGCTTTCGCATCGAGGATATCGAGCGTGTGCCCGGAAAAGGTTTGCGTAACGGCCGACCGGCGGACATCCCAGATGCGGACGGAACGATCGCGTGAAGCGGAGAGGAGATACAACCCCGACGAGAACAACTGGACGGACGTGATGGACGCGCCGTGCCCGCTGAGAGTGGTGCGCGGGTCCCAGTTCGACGTGTCCCAGATACGGATCGTCCGATCGTCGCCTCCCGAAGCGAGGAGTGCGCCGTCCTCGCTCACGGAAAGGGTGCGCACGGTGGACGAGTGCCCCGCGAGCGTCTCGATGCGTGCACCGTCGCTGAGGCGGAGGACGGCGATGCTGTTGCCGATCGACGATGCGACCCAGGTGTTCTTCGGGGAGATCGCCAGCGCACCGTCCGCGACGCTGCTCCCCGTGCGCTTCCATTCCTGAGACCAGTCCGCCGTTTTCCATAAGATGACCGACGAGGCATCGGCGCTCGCCATCCAGGTCCCGTCGGCGCTGAAGACGACGGAGTGCACCGCACTGCCGTGTCCGGGGAGGTCGCGTACGAGCGTGCCGGTCGACGCGTCCCAGACTTTGAGGAGTCCGTCCCCACCGCCGGAAACGAGGTATTTGGCGTTCGGCGAGAATGCGACAGCGTTCGCCGCGCCGGTGTGACCGGTGAGGATATCCACGAGTCCCCCGTTGACCGGGGAGAAGACCTTGATGCGCCCGTCGCTCAACCCCGCGGCGAGCAGGGTACCGCCGGGAGCGAAGGCGAGAGCCTGGATGGGGAACGGCTGCCAGGGCATCCAGGAAGCGTCGTTCCCGGCATCGCGCAGTTCAGGCGTGTAGACCAGCCCCAAGCAACGGGTGCTGGGGGTGCTCGGCACGTTCCAATTCGCGGCGAGCGAGTATGCGTTCGGCGTGATCAGGAACCACGAGGCGCCGGCGTCCGTGCTGTACTCGAGGGTGACTTGCTGGGAGGAACCGACACCCGCCCACCGGATCGTGAAGTTCGAGCCTGCGTAGAGAACCTCCCCGCCGTTCGGTTGAACGAGGCGGAGAGGGACTTTGAAGGGCGAGCCTGCAGCGACCACCGCCTGGACGATGCAGGGAGCGTCGGCTTGGATGGCGAGCGGGCCTCCGTATCGCAAGGTGTCCGGTGCGATGTATTGGATCCGGATGGTTCGGCTCTCGTTGCGTGCGAGTGTGAACGGTGGAGCGGCTCCTCCCCACGAGACGACGCGGAAGAGCGGTGTCGGCATGCCGATCGATTGGACCGCAACGGGTCCGTTGCGCGCGGTCAACAGGACATCCATCGTCCGCGTCTGGCCCGTGGGTACCACGCCGAAATCGACGAATGCAGGCTCCGCGTCGAGGGTGACGATGGCGGAGGGGTCGACGGTGAACTGCAGGGAACGCGTCACCGTGGCGTTGTTCTTGCGGAGGGTGAGGTCGAGGTTGCGCACCGTCTCGCAGCCGGTCGTCCTGTACGTGAGCGTACACGGCGGATAGTCGTAGATGCGGTCCCCGATCTGGCGGAATGCGTCGCGCGCGAGTTGTTCCGTCGTGACGCTCTCGAACCACTGCCCGCCGGAAGCCGTTGCGATGCGTCGGAGAGGCATGTTGATGATGCCCATGCTCATGATGAGCGTGTAGACGCGGATGCCCGCCGCCTGCACGGCGGTGATGATCGCCTGCTCATCGGCGGGGAGCATGTTGTAGTTCCCGTCGGTGAGGAAGATGATGTACCGTTCCCCCGGTTGCGTGCGCGTGAAATCGATCGCCCCCGTCACCGGGTCGAGGAACGCACCGACGTAATCCGTTCCGCCCGAGGATTTCGTCGAGAGGGCGGCGATCGTCGAGAGGATGAGCGTCGTGTCGCTCGTGTGATTCAATGTGATGTACGTGTTGTCGTCGAAGGTCACGATCCCGGTTCGGGCAGGCGGGTGCTCGAGGGAGCGGATCAACTCCGTCGCCGCGGTCTTGGCGTTCTTCATGCGGTCGGCGATCGACATGCTG
>JARYLZ010000081.1 GCA_029907355.1 Bacteroidota bacterium
CGCACCATACCACCCACATCGAAGGCACACGGCTGACCCTGTCGCAGGCGGAAGCAATTTTAGACGGCAAGGTCGTGCAGGAAGCGGATCCCGACGATGTCCGCGAACTGCTCAATTACCGCGCTACCTTTGAGTTTGTTTCCGCCTACCTCAAATCCCAGGCGCCAATCACCGAGGGGCTGATTCGCGAAATCCATAAGCGCTTAGTCGAAGATGTGCGCGGCGGTGCAGCAGCTCCGGGCGAATACCGGAAAATCCAAAACCATGTGGTGAACGCTGCAACCGGCGAGACTGTCTATACTCCGCCGCCAGCGCTCGAAGTGCCTCTGCTCATGTCGCAATTCGTGGAATGGCTGAATCGCTCGCAGGAGATCCATCCGGTCCTCGTCAGCGGAATTGCTCAGTTCCAACTGGTGCATATTCATCCTTTTCTCGACGGCAACGGTCGGACATCGCGGCTGCTCTCCATGCTGATTCTCTATCGTTCCGGCTATGACTTTAAACGGCTTTTTACCCTAAGCGAATACTATGATCGGCAACGCAGCCGCTTTTACCGGGCATTACAGAGCGTGCGGGAGAACGATATGGATATGACGGTTTGGCTGGAATATTTCACCGAGGGTCTGGCAACCCAGCTTTCTGAAGTCAAGCAAAAAGCGGAAAGAATCATCAAAGCCGATGCGATCGCTGCTCAACATCATCTTTCTCCTCGCCAGCATAAGGCGCTTCGTTATCTCTTAGAGCACGGTACGCTTACCATCCAGAAGTATGAAGAATTATGCCCGGGGGTTAGCCGTAGAACCCTACAACGCGATCTCGCCGCCCTGGCTGAGAAAGAATTGATTGCAGTCGAAGGCGCCACGAATCGGCTGATACATACATTGAAGAAACTCTGAACTTGCGACAAACTTGCGACAAACTTGCGACAAAACTTGCGACATTCTAACGACAAATCTTATGACAACGGTTTTGAACGCGGCAGACTATGAATAATTTCTTTCCGAAAAGACCCAAGATCACCCCAAAAATCTACGCCTACGAGGATACCCATCCGCAGTACGCGGGCTTACTCAAAATCGGCTACACCACCCAGAAGGTACAGGACCGTGTGGCGCAGCAATATCCCAATCTTGATCCACCGCCATACCGCATCGTGCTGGAAGAGCCGGCCATCCGCAACGACGGCACGACTTTCACCGACCGCGACGTGCACCGCATGCTACGTCTCAACGGGGTGCGGCAGGAGGGCGGCGAGTGGTTCCGCTGCACGGTTGAGCAGGTCAAGGCGGCGATTAACGCCGTGCGCGTCGGGCAGTTGCTGGAAGAACAGCGCGCTTTAAACTTCGGCTTGCGCCCCGAACAAGCGGCCGCTATCGAAAAAACCGTCGCCTACTTCCAAAATTACCGCCGCGAAAACGGCAAGACTCCCCACTTTTTGTGGAACTGTAAGATGCGCTTCGGCAAGACCTTTGCCGCCTATCAACTCGCCAAACGCATGGGATGGAAGAAGATTCTCGTCCTCACCTTCAAACCAGCTGTGCAAAGCGCCTGGGAAGAAGACTTGCGCACCCATGTGGATTTCAGCGGCTGGCAGTTCATCAAGCCCGGCGGTCCCATCACCTGGGAAACGGCAGATAAGACCAAGCCTATCGTCTGCTTCGGGTCGTTTCAGGACTACCTAGGACGCAACCCCAGCACCGGCGGCATCAAGACCAAAAACGAATGGGTGCACGCCACTAATTGGGACTGCGTCATCTTCGACGAATACCACTACGGCGCCTGGCGCGAGAAGGCCAAAGACCTGTTCGAGGCCGAAGACGAGGCCGAACGCAAGGCTGCCGAAGGCGAAGCGGCGGATTACTTCGACGAAGACATCCTGCCCATCACGGCGGACCATTATCTGTATCTTTCCGGCACGCCCTTCCGCGCCATTGCCAGCGGCGAATTCATCGAGGAGCAAATCTATAACTGGACGTATTCCGACGAACAGCGCGCCAAAGCCGAATGGGACGACACAAAAGGCCCCAATCCCTACGCCGCCCTGCCGCGCATGGTGCTGATGACCTATCAACTGCCCGAGGAAATCCGTCAAATTGCCTTGCAGGGTGAATTCAACGAGTTCGACCTGAACGTCTTTTTCTCCGCGGAAGGCGTGGGCAATCAAGCAAAGTTCAAATACGAAAACGAAGTCCAAAAGTGGTTGAACCTTATTCGCGGCGCGTATCTGCCGGCCAGCGTGGATGAGCTGAAACTGGGCCGCGACCGCCGCCCGCCCTTGCCGTTTTCGGACGTTCGCCTGCTTTCAGCGCTATCACACACCCTGTGGTTTTTGCCCAGCGTGTCTGCCTGCTATGCCATGCGTAACCTGCTGGCTCAGCGGCAGAACAAGTTTTACCACGACTATAAAGTAATTGTCGCTGCGGGCGCATCGGCAGGCATTGGTCCTAAAGCTCTACCGCCCGTGCTGGAGGCGATGGGTAATCCGCTGGAGAGCAAAACCATTACCCTCACCTGCGGCAAACTGACCACCGGCGTCACTGTTCGACCCTGGACAGGCATCTTCATGCTGCGCAACTCCTCCAGCCCGGAGACTTACTTTCAAGCCGCCTTTCGCGTGCAAAACCCCTGGACGCTCAAGAACCCCGACGGGCTTTCTCCGAACGACGAACTTGTTCTCAAGCCGGAATGCTACGTCTTTGACTTCGCCCCCGACCGCGCCCTGCGCCAGATTGCCGACTATAGTTGTCGTCTGAACGTTAACGAAGATGACCCTGAAAAGAAAGTCGAGGAGTTCATCCATTTCCTGCCGGTGCTGGCCTACGACGGCAGTTCCATGCGTCAGATAGACGCCGCCGGTGTGCTGGAGATGGCCATGAGCGGCACTACCGCCACTCTCCTTGCCCGGCGCTGGGAAAGCGCTTTGCTGGTCAACGTGGACAACGATACCCTGCGGCGGCTAATGTCCAATGAGCAGGCTATGCAGGCCCTGATGAGCATCGAGGGCTTCCGCAACTTGAATCAAGACATCGAGACCATCATCAACAAATCCGAAGCGGTCAAAGAAGCCAAACGCGAGGCTAATGACCGCGAACTTTCGCGCGAGGAAAAACGGCAGCTCACCGAAGAAGAGAAAGAATTCAAGAGCAAGCGCAAAGAGATTCAGGAGAAACTTATCAAATTTGCTACGCGCATTCCCGTTTTCATGTATTTGACCGATTATCGCGAGCGGACACTCAGAGATGTCATCACCCAGTTAGAGCCGGGCTTATTCAAGCGGGTCACCGGCCTCACCGTGAAAGATTTCGAACTGTTGGTCAGTCTGGGCTTGTTTAACAGCGCTCTGATGAACGACGCTGTGTATAAATTCAAGCGCTACGAAGACCCCAGTCTGGTGTACATGGGCATCAACCGGCATGAAGGAGAAGACATCGGCCTCTACGATACCGTTTTGCGCCGAAAGGAATACGAGGCGGCGTTCGTGAATGAGCCGGTTGAAACTTACAAAACCGGCGATGAGACGAGAATGCGCGAACAACAGCATGCAGCAGACAGCACTGCGCACCGCCGCTAATGCCGGCCGATCGGGAATCCCGCGCACGATTTCGTAACACGACCATACGGCGGGAACCTGCGGGAAAAACAGGCGTAGATATGTTCTCCACGCACACGGCGGAAAAACGGACCCAACGATGAACGCCATTCTGACCCGGGATCTCACGAAGACATACTCCACCCGTTCCAAACACGCCGTCAAGGCATTGTCGGGCGTCTCGCTCGAAGTTCGCCCCGGTGAGATTTTCGGCTTGCTCGGGCCGAACGGGGCGGGCAAAACCACCTTCATCAAGCTCCTGCTCGGCATCATCCATCCCACGGGCGGCGAGGCCCACGTGCTCAGCGCACGCATCGGGGATGTCGGCGTCAGGAAACGGATCGGGTACCTCCCGGAGAACCATCGGTTCCCTCCGTACCTGACGGGGGGGCAAGTCCTCTCCATTTTCGGGCGACTCGGCGGGATGGACGGTGCCGCGCGGCGGTCACGGATCGGAGAAATGCTCGATCTCGTCGAGATGGGGCGCTGGCGCGATACGAAAACGGCAAAGTATTCGCACGGCATGCTCCAGCGGCTCGGCTTGGCACACGCGCTTCTGAACGACCCGGACCTCCTCATTCTCGACGAACCGACGGAGGGTCTCGACCCCGTCGGGCGGAAACGCTTCCGCGATCTCCTCCTGGACCTTCGCGGAAAGGGAAAGACCATCTTTCTCAACTCGCACATCCTCTCCGAAGTCGAACGGGTCTGCGACAGGGTCGCCATCCTCAACCGCGGCCGACTCGTCCGAAGCGGCAGCGTCAGGGAAATGACCGAAAGCGAACATGTCGTGGTCGTCACACTCGCCGAAGAGATCCCCCCGGCACTCCGGCGACAATGGGAAGCCGTGTGCGCGCCGATCAGCGTGGACGGGCTCGTGGTCACGGCGACGGTCCGCGACACGCGCGAACTGAACCGGCTCATCGACGAGATCCGGCAACACGGCGGTCTCATCGATTCCGTCGTGAAAAAGAAAAGCACGCTCGAGGAACTGTTCCTGGAAGCAGTCACGGAGAACGTCGTATGAGTATCCCGGCCCTCGTCGAAGACACACTCCGAAGCCGTGCAAAAGCGATCACGGTCCTGCTCGGCATTGCCGCATTCTTCCTCCTCCTCGCGACCATCGTCGCCCTCGTGACGGATGTCCCCTCCGCGTTCACGGCAAACGTCACCGTACCCACCGACCGGACGGTACCGTCGGGCGCTTCGCCGATCGAATTCCTCGTCGGCATGGTCTATGGCGGCCTGGCCGCCCTGACGCAATTCGTGGCCATTCTCGTGTCGGTTTTCATCACGGCAGGCATTCTCCCCTCGACCATGGAACGCGGGACGGTCGAACTCTACCTTTCGAAACCCCTGTCGCGGGCACGCCTCTTGACGGGACGGTTCGTCGGGTGCCTCGCCATCGTCGCCCTCACCACCGGCTTCTTCGCGATCGGCATGTGGACGATCATCGGGCTCGAAACAGGGGTGTGGAACCCTGCTTTCCTTTCCGTAATCCTGACGGCCACGCTGTGCTTCGCCGTTCTCTACACCATGATGATGGTGCTGGGCATCGCCACCCGCAGCGCCGCGTCGACCATCATCGTCGTGTTCCTCTTCGTGTACATCCTCGCGCCGATTCTCCGGAACAGGCAGGGTTGGCTCTTCGCCATTTCGGAAAACCGGTTGTATCGATCCGTCATGGATCTGCTCTATTACATCTTCCCCAAACCCGAAGAGATCGCCGCGACGGCGAACGCTCTTATCGGCGGACAGAGCGTTTCGTGGATGCCCGTATGGAGCAGCGTGCTGTTCGGGGCAGCCATGTTCGCATTCGCGGTCTTCCTCTTCGAGCGCAAGGATCTCTGAGAGAGGAAAGCACCTCGCTCATTCCCCATCGTGTTCGACGTCGAACAAGCGACCTCGCATCGTGAAGACCCGCTTCTCGGCGGGGGAAAGACGTGTGCCGGACGTGAAGAGAAGGGGTTGCGACCGGATACCGGGCGTGCGAACCTTCGGAGGCTGTCGAGAAACGAGGGGGGATGGGTTGCAGGAGCGTGACGCATCGACCTCGGAAATGGACAAGCCCTCTTCTTCGAAGAAACGCCATCCGTGAAGATCCATGCACCTCTGTAGGATGCTTCTCGTTATTCGGCGTTCACATCCAACCGCTTTCCTGAAGCGAAGGCTGCCGCACAGAGCCCGTGAGCGCAAAGACGATGTGCCAGGTCTCGTCGCGTGCGTGCCGATGCTTCCGTCGAGGAGCAATCAATGAAACGTCGCCGCATGAAAGCGGTATGCCTTCGCACACGAATACCCCTCCGACGAGTTGCGAAGCGGGGCCGGTGTTCAATCGGCACGCAACGAACAGGCCGACACGACGAGGATCGATTGTCCAATCTTCGGTATACACGTTTCGAGCTTCAGCCGAGCAGAGGCGATGTATCCGTCGGCGTGCCTTTACGTTCGCCCATGCGAACGAGCGATACCATCGGCAGGAACCGATGTCCGGCGAGGCACACGCTTCCGATCCGACTCCCACCTGATGAACCCTCCGTAAGACCTGTACCATACCGGCCTCCACCGGTTCCCGGCACAGAGCCTGCACCGGCGAGCCCTCAGCGGATATCGAGTGGAGGGCGGATGCACTCCCCGGATATCTCCCGCGTACCCTTTCCCTCGCACGAGTTATCGGCTCTCATACGAGCGGCATGATCTGCGGTTCTTCTTGCATCGAGATGGAAATCCTTTTACATTTTCTGCGTCGTTGCCGGTGGTTTCACAATACCCGCAATCCGATCGAATCGCATCCCCTTCCCCGGTCACACGCAGGAACCTGTGTCGCGCTCGAGTGTGCGGCCGTTGGGGATGTGTGATTTTTTGATCCATTGTTCGACAGGAGGAGGTATGGAAAGTGGTAAAGTCAAATGGTTCAATAACGCCAAGGGTTTCGGCTTCATCGAACGCCCCGGTTCAAGTGACATCTTCGTCCACTACCGGTCCATCGTCGGCGAGGGCTATAAAAAGCTCCGCACCGGCGAGGAAGTGACGTTCGAGATCGAAAACAGCCCGAAAGGCTTGCAGGCGGTCAACGTTCGTCGCGTTTCACCCGACGGGTAGCGATCTATGCGGGCCGCAGGTCCGGCGCGACGCCTGCGGAGCCGCCCTTCCCATGACCTCTCCCTCCCCGAGGGAGAGGTTTTTTCTTTTGGGAAGGCGCCGTACTTTCTCCGTTGATCGACACATTCCCGCCCGTTCGATGTTCTTCACCCTCCCGAACCATCTCTCTCTTCTCCGGATACTCCTCTCACCGGTTTTTTTCCTCCTGTTCATTTCGCCGGACACCGTGAACCGGCAGTTGTCCGTCGCCGTGTTTTTCCTCGCCGCCCTCACCGACTGGTACGACGGGATCATCGCGCGTCGGAGCAACACCATCACGAGTGTGGGAAAATTCCTCGATCCTCTTGCCGACAAGTTCCTGACTTCGGCAGCTTTCATCGCGTTCGCCGTCACCGGCTACGTCGCATGGTGGATGGTGTGGGTCATCATCATCCGCGACATCCTCATCACCTTCCTCCGCTCGATCGCCGAGGCGCGCAACGCGCATATCACGACGTCGCGGTCGGCCCAGACCAAGACATTCGTCCAGATGGCCGCCCTCTATTATCTCCTTCTCCTGATCGTCGGGCGGGAAACGGAATGGGTACGAACCCGTTTCCTGAACCAGATCGACATCCTCCTCCAGCCGCAAATCATTTACGCTCTCATGCTCATGGTGACTCTTCTCAC
Source organism: Bacteroidota bacterium (assembly GCA_029907355.1). Lineage (GTDB taxonomy): Bacteria > Bacteroidota > Ignavibacteria > SZUA-365 > SZUA-365 > JARYLZ01. The sequence goes on from JARYLZ010000081.1 coordinate 7,361, forward strand.
CGTGGTCACGGGCATCCAGTATCTCTATGACAACAGGAAATTCCTCGGGGAGATCCTCGGTTCACCCCAGGACACCGCGGACTGAGCAGGCGCCCCCGTTCCTCGTCCGCTTCATCGCCGGCGGCTGTTTCACCGGGTATTTCCCTTTCGCGCCCGGGACGGTGGGAAGCGCTCTCGCCCTCGCCCTTTACTGTTTCATCCCCGGCATGGAACGATGGCAGACGCTCCTGCCCCTCTGCGCCGCAAGCCTTCTGGCAGGTATCCCGCTCGCTTCGCGCATGGAACGTTCGTACGGCCCCGACCCTTCAGCCGTCGTTCTCGACGAGATCGCCGGCATGTGGGTCGCTCTCCTTTTCCTCCCGAAAATCTGGTACATTTCCATCGGCGCGTTTCTCCTGTTTCGCGCTTTCGACGTCGTCAAACCGCCGCCCGCCCGACAGTTCGACCGCATGCGGGGAGGTTTCGGCATCATGATGGACGACATTGTTGCAGGAGTGTACGCGAATATCTGTACCCAGCTTCTCAGAATCGTCGTGTGACCCCGTTCCGATTTCCACCCCCTGCCTTCGGGAAACACTGCGGCAAACGGCTTCTCCCTGGTGTCGGCGCGTCGCCTGATACGAGGGGGCCATATACGCGTGCAACCCGGAACCACCCCACGAGAATGGAGCGACCCATGAATCGACTGTTCCTTTTTCTCCCGCTTTTTCTCCTGGCAATCCCTTCGGCCGCCCAGGACGACGAGGGTCTCCCTTTCGAAGATGAGCAGGAACGGGAGGTTTCGCACGGCGGAATTTTCGGGGGCGGTGGCGGCGTCTCGGCCACGTGGCATTTCCTGAACACGGATATCCTCAACGCGGAACTCGCGCACAAGAATTTTCCCACGGTCGACCGCGACGGGATGTTCCTGTTCGGAGGTCACGGCTATGCGTATATCGTCGTCATCCCGAATCTGCGTGTCGGAGGCTTCGGGGCGGGGGGCTCGGTCACCGCATCGAAATCCGACGGCTACTTGTATCATGAGGTGAAATTTTCCACCGATATGGGAGGAGCCACCGTCGAGTACGTCATCCCGTTCGGCCGTTTCCATCTCACGCCCGGCATCGCACTCGGCGGCGGCACGAACACCCTTGTTCTGACCCGCCTCGACGAGGGTTCGAAATCATGGCCTCTCCTCCCGAAAACCGGGAACACCCGCGAGGAATTCACCAACGGATTCTTTCTTTGGATGCCTCAGCTCTCCCTGGAGTACGAAATCCATCCTCTCGCGGTCGTGAGCATCGCCGGCGGCTATCTCGGGATGAGCGGTGACGAGTGGAAACTCGACGAGCGGTTTCCCGTGACCGGGACACCCGCGTTCAACTTCGGTCGCGCGTTCGTCCGCGCAAACTTGACCGTCGGCTTTTTCATCTCGGAGTGATTCGAAAACCGGAAGCGGGCCGGCACAGCGAGACCTCCCTCGGAGGCATGCGAGCCCCGTCGACGCATCGACGGGTTGAGCGGACGCGATCACCCGGTGTCGTGAATGCCGGCCCTACACCGTGACTACTGCCCAGAGTAATCCCCTCCATCGTCGGACTCTTTCCGGGGAAGGCGTTATGGCAACAAACGGTCCGAAAAAGTGAAAGCCTCTTGCCGGGGCTTTTTCCTTGCGGAGCCGACGAGACTCGAACTCGCGACCTCCTGCGTGACAGGCAGGCATTCTAACCAGCTGAACTACGGCTCCACAAATACCGGATAAATCTAACGGTTCCGACACTCAACTCCAAACGGTCATCAAGACGTAGACCTCGTGTCAACCATTCTCAATCGATAGATGTCCCAATCGCATGTTATCCTGTTTTCGAAACCGATACCTGCCCGTTCTCATTGCTCGGCATGCAGTGACGATATTTTGACGCCCCAGAGGATCTTCATTGACAATCTCGAAGGTTGCGGGTATATTGTTCACTTGAAACTTTCACTCAGATTGCGGTTTCGAGATGTACCTGCTTAGCTTCATCATAATCCTGAGTTACCTTATCGGGTCGATCCCAACGGGACTCCTGCTCGGAAAATGGATCAAGGGGATCGACATTCGGACGATGGGAAGCGGGAACATCGGGAGTACGAACGTCATGCGCGTCCTGGGGTGGAAATGGGGACTCGTCGTTCAAGCGGGCGATATCGCTAAAGGGCTTATCGCCGTTCTCCTCGTGGCGCGTTTGCATTACGGTGATTTCCCATTCAATAACCGAACCCCTTTCGAGGAGTTCACGGTGGTCCAGATCCTCGCCGGTCTTTCCGCCGTTGTCGGACATATTTTCTCGGTTTTTCTCAACTTCCGCGGGGGGAAGGGCATCAACACGGCGGCTGGAATGCTGGTCGGCATCGCTCCGATCGATATCTCGATCGCGCTCATCGTCTTCCTCATCGTCGTCTTCATGACGGGGTATGTTTCTCTCGGTTCCATCAGTGCCGCGACGGCTTTCCCGACGACGCTTTTCGTCCGTTTCACGGTATTCGGCGTGAATATCCCGAGCTATCACACGTTGATGGCCGTCAGCATATGCTTGTCGCTCCTCTTGATTTACGCACATCGCGCGAACATCCGCCGGTTGTTGAGAGGACAGGAACACCGTTTCAATAAACTCCGCCTGATCGGCAGGAACATCGGCAATTCCCTGCGTTCGTTTCTTCTGTAGAATGCACGGGTGGAGCACCGCGGACCCGCGGGGAGGATCATCACCGTTCTCGGAGCGATACTCATGCATATCGGTGTCATCGGGGCGGGGAGCTGGGGGACGACGCTCGCGGTCGTTCTGAACGAGAACGGACATGCCGTTACCCTGTGGAGCTACTCGGTGGAAGACGCCGAATCGATGCGCTCGACGCGGCGCAACGCTGCGTATCTTCCCGATCTCCCGATTCCGGAGCGCATCCACATCACGACGGATCTTGCCGAAGCGTCGTGCGGCAAGGATCTGCTCGTTCTCGCCACCCCGGCCCAACACCTGCGGGGCATCCTGCGGGCGATGGACCCCGGCGGTCTCCGGCGCTCGATTCTCGTGAATGTCGCCAAGGGCATCGAAACGGATACGTTGTTCCGAATGTCCGAGGTAGTGGGGGAAATCGCCCCCGACAATGCCGGTGACCGTTATGCCATCCTCTCGGGTCCCAGTCACGCGGAGGAAGTCAGCGCACGGAAAGCCACCTCCGTCGTCGCCGCTTCGAAATCCCCTGCCGTCCAGCGGTTGGTCCAGCACACATTCATGACACCATACCTCCGCGTTTACACGAGCAGCGACGTCGTGGGCGTCGAACTCGGCGGCGCGGTGAAGAACGTCATCGCGATCGGGGCGGGGATCTGCGACGGTGCGGGTTTCGGGGACAACACCAAGGCTGCGCTCATCACACGCGGCATCGCGGAAATCCGCCGGCTCGGGATCGCGTTCGGAGCGGAACCCCACACGTTTTCCGGTCTCTCCGGTCTCGGCGACCTGATCGTCACGACGATGAGCCGGCACAGCCGCAACCGGTTCGTCGGAGAGGAGATCGGCAAAGGTCGTCCCCTGCCGGAGATTCTCGCCTCGATGAACATGGTCGCCGAAGGGGTGGCCACAACGCGTGCAGCGCGGGATCTCGCACGCGCGGCGGGCGTGGAAATGCCCATCACCGAACAGGTCCACCGGATTCTCTTCGACGGTATCACCCCCGAGGAAGCCGTTACGGAACTGATGATGCGGCAGGCGAAGGACGAGACATGGTGAACGGCATCCCCGACGGCGTTTCTCCCCCGTCCCTCCCAGGGTACGAGATTCTCGCTTACGCGGGCAGCGGCGGCACGGCGCATGTGTTCCGCGTCCGCTCGACGGCGGACGGGCGCGAGGCTGCCGTGAAAGTGCTCCGTGCCGAGTCGACGGACGAGGATCTTTTCCGCAACGAGTTCGCCGTCCTCAGCTCCATCGAACATCCGAACATTCTCCCGGCGTTGGATTACGGGATGACGGCAGAAGGCAAACCGTACGTCATCTTCCCATGGATCGCGTTCGATCCGCTCGGTCGGGAGGCGTTCCGGGACGAGAAGGGCGCTTTCCGCGCAGACCGTTTCGCCCTCGTCGTACGACAGATCGCGGATGCACTGACGGCGGTCCACACGCGCGGGATCGTCCATGGCGATCTGAAACCCGGCAACATCGCCCTCACGTTCGACGCGGACGGGAAACCCTGCATTCTCCTGATGGATTTCGGTCTATGCAGGCCCATTCGAGAGAGCGGCGGCGGGCTCAGCGGGACGTTGGAATACATCGCACCGGAACTCATCCGAGGCGAGCCTCCGACACCGGCTTCCGACCTGTACGCCTTGGGGTGCCTTCTCTTCGAATGCCTGACCGGTTCGCCGCCGTTCGTCGGAGATTCCCCTCGCGAGGTTCTCCGGATGCATCTGGCGGTCCCGGCCACATTCCCGGCCCCCGCCGACGGTATTCCCGCGGCGTGCATCGAGTGGGTCCGGACGCTCATGGAAAAGGACCCGGCGTTCCGATATCGCAGCGCCGCGCATCTCGCCGCCGCCGTCGACTCCTTCCTCGGTGCGGGAGCAACGGCGTCCTCCGCCGTTTCGACCCCCCTCGTTCTCCCGGCGATCCCCCGCGACATCGAGGACGCGAAACTGCGCGAACTTCTCGCCGGGTCCCATGACCGCGCCGTCACGGCCATCGTGACCGGCGCGGATGGCGTGGGGAAGAGCACGCTCATCCGGCGTCTCCGTGCCCACGTCCTGCTGGAAGGCAGCGGCATGACGATCGCAGCCCCACGCCCGGGAGACCCGCCGTTCCGTCCCGTCCTCGATCTCCTCAGGGGTATCCCCACTGACCGCATCGCGGGCGAAGCGGCACAGCACGCTTCCGTGCTGGTCGATGCGTTCGGCAACATTTTCCCGGGCTTCGAGCCTGCGCCGGTCCACCATCTCCCCGCCGACGCGGCCAAACTCCGCATCTTCCATGCGGCCGCAGCCCTTCTTACCGAAGCCTCCCCGTGCCGCGTCGTAGCGATCGAAGACGCCCACCGTACCGACACGTTCACGCAGGAATTTCTCCCCTTCCTCGTCGCCTATCTCGCGTCTCACGAAACGAGGGGATTCTTCCTCATCATGACGATGGAGGAGATGGACCCTGCGTGGAGCTTTCCCGAGGACGGAACCGGGCCGCTCACCGTTCTCGCCCTGGAACCGTACCCGCGTGAAGTCATCGGGCCCGTTCTGAACCGGCTCCTCGGACAGAACGTTTCGCCGTCATTCCTCTCGGCCTTGATGAGATACTCCGAAGGGTACCCCGGGCGCATCCTCGAGTTCCTCGAGTACTGCCGGGCGGACGGCGTACTCGTCCGGACCGAGAGCGGGTGGATCGTCCACGAGCGGGAAAATCTCGTAGCGGCGTTTCCCCGATCGCTCGAGGACTCGTTTCGTCGGAAGATATCGCGCCTCGACCGGGCAGAACTCGGGGTCCTGGCCGTAATCGCCGAAAGCCCCGTGCCGGTGCCCGTGCAAACCGTCGCATTCGCTGCGGACATGCCCGTCCCGGAAACGATGGAGAGATTGAACCGACTCGCAGATATGGGGCTCGTCTCCCTATCGGACCGTACGGTTTACCCCTTGCACCCCCTCCTCGTAGGGATCATAGAAAGTTCGGAAGACGAAAAACGCCGGACCCACGACCGCTATTACGCATGGTATCGGAGCCGCGAGGCCCGGCCAGAGGAGAGGTATGCGATCGCCGTGCATGCGTTCGGTTCCTCGGCGCGCGACGACTCGATCCCTCTGCTCCTCGACGCGGCCGAGCAGCGCAGACGCCTGTACGACTACCGCACGGCGGAATCCCTCATCGCGAAAGCTCTCGCGGTGACGCGGGAGAAGGGGGAAACCGATCGCCGATTCGAGATCCTCGCGATGGCCGGCGAAACCGCAAACCTGCTCGGCAAACGGGATGCGGAGGAGGAATACATCGAGGAAATGCTCGTGTTGGCGGCGCGGTCGGGATCGCCGGACCGCTTGGCTCGTGTCTACCGGCACCAAACCGATTATCACCTCGCCGTCGGGGAATTCGACCGTGCACGCAAGAGTGCGGAAAAAGCCCTGGAGCAATACTCCGCCGCAGGCGACCGGAAGGGGCAGGCATACTGTCACCGGAAAATCGGCTTCGCGGGGTACCGCACCCAACCGGGTGAGCGCGTCATCGAGCAATACCGCCGGGCACTCGAGATGTACCGCGTCGAGGACGAGCGGGCGGATGAGGCCG
>JARYLZ010000082.1 GCA_029907355.1 Bacteroidota bacterium
CGCTTCGTTCTGCATGATTCCGATGCATTTCTTCTGGAAGCTCGCATCCCCCACGGACAAGACCTCATCAACGATCAGAATATCCGTCTCGAGATGCGCGGCGACGGAGAACGCCAGCCTGACGTACATGCCGGATGAGTACCGTTTCACCGGCGTGTCGATGAACTCCGAGACCTCCGCGAACTCCACGATCTCATCGAGCTTTTTCCTGATCTCGGCTTTCTTCATTCCGAGGATGGAACCGTTGAGGAAAATGTTTTCCCTCCCCGTCAATTCCGGGTGGAACCCCGTTCCGACTTCCAGGAGACTCGCCAAACGCCCTCTGACCCTCGCTTCCCCGATGGTCGGTGCCGTGATGCGGGATAGGATTTTCAACAAGGTGGATTTCCCCGCACCGTTGCGCCCGATGATACCGAGAACGTCGCCGTAGGAAATCTCGAGGTCGATATTCTTCAACGCCCAGATGAAATGGTCGTCGCTCTTCACCTTGCCGGCGTGGTAATCGTACTGCCGGTTGGTCATACGGATCTTCGAATTCGGGTCTTCTTTTCCCCTCAGTTTGGCCCACCAGCTCTGCAGGTCGTGCGTGAAAGTCCGTGCTCCGATCGAACCCAGCCGATACCGCTTGGAGAGCTTTTCTATGGAAATGACCTTATTCGACATGGATGTTCATGGGGATCTTTTACGCTCGGAATCGAGAGGACGATTCATACGGTATCCATGAACGTGCTCTCGACGCGGGAAAACAGCATGATGCCGAGGAGGAGTATCCCCATCGTCATTCCCGCGCTGAGGAGGAGATAGTCCGTCCGGAACGCGCCTGCGCCGAGAAAACCGTAGCGGAACGCTTCGATGATCGGCGCCATCGGGTTCAGCACGGCGACGGCTTTCCATTTTTCGGGAATCACCGACAACGGGTATGCCACCGGCGTCGCGTACATGGCGAGTTGGACGCCGAACGAGACGAGGAAACGCAGGTCGCGGTACCGCGTCGTCATCGCAGACACCATGATTCCGAGTCCGAGGCCGAGGGCAGCCATCAGGAGCAGGAGAACGGGCGTGAGGAGGACGGCTGCGTTCATGGAGACCCTCGCTCCCGCAGCGGTATAATAGCCGATGAAGCCCAGGAAGAATGCGAACTGGAGCCCGAACGCGATGAGGTTCGATAGGACGATGGATACCGGCACGGTGAGGCGCGGGAAATACACCTTCCCGAATATCCCCGCATGCGAGATGAAGGTCATGGACGTCTTGTTGAGGCACTCCGCGAAGTACGTCCAGCAAATGGTCCCGGCCATATAGAACAGGACCATCGGGAGACCATCCGTCGATATTTTCGCGATCCGGCCGAAGACGATGGTGAACATGACCGTCGTCAAGAGCGGTTGGATGATGAACCACAGAGGCCCGAGGATGGTCTGCTTGTATTGAGCGACGAAATCCCGCCGGACGAAGAGGAAAACGAGGTCCCGGTACCTCCACAGCTCCTTCAGGTCGAGATGGAACCATTTCCGTCGCGGACGGATGACGAGATCCCACGCTGTACTGTCCTCGGCGTGTGTGTTCCCTCCGTGACGCGCTCGTTTTGTGCCCTGTAGTACGTCCCGCTTCATGCGCATCGGGGCCTCCTTATGGACCGCACGGCGCCTTTTTCATCCCAATGTTCCGCCTCCACGATCGCGAATCCATGCCCACTGCCGCGCGACCCCTTCCCGCAATGGGACGGTCGGATGGTATCCCAGCAAACGTTCTGCTTTCGTCGTGTCGGCCTGTGTCCGCGTGACGTCCCCTTGCGGGATAGGCGCGCGAACGACTTTCGGCCGAACCCCCGTAACATCGGATATCACCTCGACGAGCTCATCCATCGTATACGGATGCCCGCCGCCGATGTTGATCACCTCGAATGACCGCACGTGTTTCTCCGCCTCGACGATCCCTTCGATGATGTCGTCGACATACGTGAAATCCCTCGCGACGCTGCTGTCCCCGTACACGGTGATCTCGCGGTCCTCGAGGAGGGCACGGAGAAACGAGGCTATGGCCATTTCCGGGCGCTGTCGGGGCCCATAGGCGGTGAAAAACCTCAGGCACCAGATATCGAACCCATAGAGGCATGCCCATGTGTGGCACAGCAGCTCCCCGGCCCTCTTCGTGGCTGCATAAGGGGAGAGGGGACGATCCGCTCTGTCGTCTTCCCGGAACGGGACGGCCGCATCGTTCCCGTAGACGCTGGAGGAGGAGGCGAAGACGAGCCTCCGAACGCCCGCCCTCTTCATCGCTTCGAGGAGCCTGAGCGTTCCGGTGATATTGATGTCCGTATAGAGGAACGGGTTCTCGAGCGAGGGCCTCACGCCGGGACGGGCCGCCAGGTGGATGACGGATGCCACATCGTACGTCCGAAGGATGGACTCGAGAAGGGCCCCGTCCCGGATGTCCCCCTCGTGGAAGGTGAACCCGGTCTGGGTCATGGCGTCCGCGATATTCGCCCTCTTGATAGCCGGTTCGTAATACCCGTCGAAATTGTCGAGCCCGACGACTCTCCGCCCTTCACGCAGAAGCCGGTCGCAGAGATGCGATCCGAGAAAACCCGCAGCCCCTGTGACGAGAACGCAAGGCATAGAGGGATTGCCGAACCCCGGTCGGTACTCTCCCCCGGCATCTGCCTGTTTCATGAGAACGATGCCTCCGCGAACGACTCGACCGTCATGCGCAAACCCGTTTCCCACCGTACGATATTCCTGTATCCCAGGAGTGCCTCGGCCTTGGAAATATCCGCGAAACTGTGCCTCACATCACCAAGACGAGGAGCTTCGTACACCGGTTGGACTTCCCTGCCGGTCAAACGTCTCAAGTCGTCGATCAGCCGGTTTATGGAAACCCTCTCCCTGCATGCGATGTTCATGACCTCGCCCGCCGCGGCAGGTGCTTCCGCCGCGGAGATATTCGCCGCGACGACATTCGCGACGTACGTGAAATCCCGCGTCTGTTCCCCGTCGCCGTAGACGACGGGAGATCTTCCCGCGAGAACAGCCGCGATGAACCGCGGGATGACGGCGGAGTACTGCGAATCCGGGTTCTGCCTCGGGCCGAATACATTGAAATAGCGGAGGGAAACGGTCTCCAGGCCGTAGAGACGGTAGTAGACCTGCATGTACTTCTCCCCGGCGAGCTTGGAAACTGCATACGGAGAAAGGGGGTTCGGGATCATGCCCTCGTGCTTCGGGAGCTCGGCGCTGTCGCCGTAAATTGATGAGGACGACGCGAAGACCACGCGGCGGACGGCATGCTCCCTGGCTGCGGCCAGGACGTTCAGAGTGCCGTTCGTATTGACCTCGTGCGTGGTGATCGGGTCGGCGATGGAACGCGGCACGGATGGCAGAGCCGCCTGGTGCAAAACGACCTCCGCACCGCGGACAGCTTCGTGCACGATGTGATAGGACCGGATGTCCCCCTCCACCAGTTCGATGTCACCGAGAAACGGCAAAAGGTTGCTCCTCTTTCCTGTCGAAAAATTATCGAGGACTCGCACTCTCTCGCCTCGTTTCAAGAGTTCTTCGACGATATTCGATCCTATGAACCCCGCGCCGCCCGTGACAAGGTAGAGCATATAAGATATTATTGACTTGTAAAATATTTCACATTGTCATATATCATAGGAAAACCATTCATGCACATCAATCACTTGTCGGAATAGTTTTTATACATTTTCACAACGCGCATTAAATTATTTAATCTTTCTCGAAACAAATTGCTCTTATTCTCTAATGTTGCATCGTAATAGTTAACCGCCTCCATTAAAACAGCCTTTTTACCCGGCTCCTTTCATATTATATTAGACGCAATAATACGGTGCACTGTTGCATGTGTATACCTTCGATACGTTTCATTAAGCGGCCCCTCTTCAATCATACAATCATATCTCATAAAAATGTTTGGCTCGTTAGGCAATGACCAGACACCTGTCTTTTCCAAGCATTTTATCATATCGTCCAACTCGAAATCAAGATATTTCGATACATTTATTGTTGTTATTGCAGACCTTGGGTATTTTCGAAAAAGATTCGTAATCGGAGGAATGAAAAATTCGATTTTCAATCTCAAGAGAAAATATAATGCCAGACAAATATGAAATACAAAAGGCATTATATCATTTATTTTTATTCTAAAAAGAGCACTCTTTATAACTTGTATGCGGAAAAACCGTGGGATATGCAACTCTTGTTCGAACGAATTCATCTTTTTTAAAATAACAGGTATTTTTCGCGTCTTACATACTCGTATTAATGCAGAATCTAATATTACGTGACAGAAACTACATATACCCCAATATACACCTATTCGATGGAAAGCATTATAAAAGTGGAATACGAATTTATGATCGTAAGCTCTTTTACTGCGAATGACAACATGGTCCACCCCAAGGAATTTGATCAAGTTATGTATATTCCTCCACGCTGTCTCCGTTATGAAGCCCGAATCATACGTAACAGCCAATGGTTTTAATTTAAGTTTTGTAACAGTATAATGAAGAAGATGGGAACTATCAAGACCACCCGAAAAACCAATTACGCAATTATATAAGCTAGAACTCTTCTCCTCATGTCGCAATGTATTATTAACTTCATGGATAATCGCTTCGATACCCTCGTTTTCAATCTTTACTTGAGATACATTGCGATTATTATGATCAATATGGCAAATGTGACAAATACCATTTTCGGAAAACCGCAAATCAGGAAATTCAATTGGTAATCCACATTGTTTACATTTTTGATCGAAAAAATTCATAGTTATAAAACGAAATTTTCGTGGTTTCTGCTACAATATCAGTTTGATTTTGAGTTCATGGAAACAATGTTTTTTCGCCATACTTCTGTTCTTTCCTGTCTTGTAACCCTACGAGGAACAGGACCGACGCGACCGCCATCACGTCCGGGTATTCCAGGTACGGCCTGAAACCGAGCAGGACGAACAAGAGGGGGAACGAGGCAATGGCTGTCGCCGCCGCTGCGGCCGTCCATGGCGAGGTGACTCCGATAACCGCGGGCATCATTGCATGGAGCATGCGAAAAACCGTGTAGAGGAGGAGGATCGATCCGATCAGTCCCCATTCGAGGAAAAAGGGGACGAGGCCAGAGATGGGCCGGTGCACGGTGGTCGTTGCGCCGCGAGCGTCCACCTCTTCCAAGACGGTCCGGTAGGCAGGGCTGACCGTCCGTGGGAGAAAAGGGTACACGCGCTCGTCGCTGAGGCCGGGGGGAAGCCGTTTCCGCGCGGCATGGCTCCCGAACGAAGCCGGCCCCTCGCCGACAATGAATCGAAAGGGTTTGCCGGACGCATAGGCGAAACTCGCCCGGTACAACCGGGCCTTAGGGAGATTCGACAGGTAATCGTTCATCGAGTAGAACGCCGCGACGACACATACGGCAACGGCCACGGATCCCACCGTGATGGCCGCCGCACAGCGAACAGGCCTGCGTTGGCAGGAGGGCCGCGCGAGGATAAAGAGGGCGAGAGCGGATGCCGCCATAGCCGGGAGAGCATGGGCGTTTTCTCCCATAAGCGCAGCGAAGAGGGCGCCGGCAGCGATCAAGACGGTCCGTTTCTCCCCGGAATACCGGCCGTAGGCGACGGCGAATGCGGTGAGCATGAAGAGGGCGACCGCCGCGTAGTGCGCGCTCCGGAAACAGGCCGAGTTGGCATCCGGGTCGACCCACTGCATGTGGAACGGGAGGGCTCGCACCGCCGAGGCCGCTTTATAAAGGACGTACGCAGGCACCGTGTACTGTTCGACTCGGCCGGATAAAAGCGGAACGAGGAGGACGGTCAGCGCAACGGCGGAGAGATAGAGGAACGTATTCCTCGCCGCCTTCTTCCTCTCGTCGTCCGTCCAGCGGAGCCATTCGAAACTGTACACAGCCAGGGGGATGGTGAACATGGACGCCGCGAGGGCGAGGAAAGACCACCCGTCCGTCGAGTCGCCCAGGCGCGCCAGCCAGACGGCAACCCCATACACCGCGATTGCCAAGACGAGACCGAACCCGCGCGAACGGAACGCCTCCCGGAAGAACGGCCGATACGCTTTCCTGTTGGACCAGAGCACACGGCCGAGCATGGCAAGACCGCAGGCGAACGCACAGAGGACGGCCACGCGGTGGTGCGGGCCGGTGCAGGCGGCGAGGAAACAGGGAACGAACAGCGAGGGCCGCTTCGAGAGGGCACCGGCGAGAAGGGCGAAAACCGCCCAGGCGATGCCCATTCCGAACGTGAACCGCGTGTCGATGCCCTGCCACGGCGGATGCTGGATGATGGTGATAGAGAGGACGAAGGCGACGAAGCAAGCGAAGAGCAAGAACGGCCTGTCGGCCAGCCGGTCAAGGTGATGGAAAGCGCTGCGGTGCACGTCGGCACTCTCGAAATATGGTCTTCCCGCCGGGCTCATAACCGCCTCTCGATGGCGCTTCCATCGAGGCCGCGTTCTGCTGCGGGGAATGACGTTCGGCGGGGCTCAAAGTCCGTAAACGCCTGCGGTATGCTGATCCGGCCACTACACCGAATGCGGGCCGGGAGGGACTCACTCATTTGCCGGGTATTTGACTCACCTTCTCCCTTCCGCCATCCCCCGGGGAACGGCCGGAGAATCCGCACCGTCGAATCGGCCTGAAGCATTGTCCCTGTTCACGGTGTGGTGAAAAACGACCTATCCCCCCCCATACGGGCGAACCGGCATGGCGATCGATCATTGGCGTGCTTACGGTCCTCCCCCTGATGGGAACGGGAAGGAAGGGCTCATCCGGTTTCGACATCCGGGAGATTGTCAGCCTCGCAGAGGGGCAGGCCCTTGCGGTCCTTGTCCGAAAGGAGCGGTTCACCCTCGATGGGCCAATCGATGCCGAGGAACGGGTCGTTCCAGAGAATGGTCCCTTCCGTCTCCGGGTGGTAATACTCCGTGCATTTGTACGCGAAATCGGCGGTGTCGCTCAGCACGAGGTACCCATGCGCGAAACCCGGCGGCACGTACATCTGGAGGGCGTTTTCGTCGGACAGCTCACAGCCGAACCACTTCCCGAAATGCGGCGACCCCCGGCGAATATCCACGGCGACGTCGAAGACCCGCCCCGACACGACGCGCACGAGTTTCCCCTGCCCGTGCGGGTGCTGGTAATGCAGGCCTCGCAGGGTGTTCTTCACCGAGCGTGATGCGTTGTCCTGCACGAAACGAATCGGCAGGCCCTCCGCGGCAAAGAGGTCCTCGCGCCACGTCTCCATGAAGAAACCGCGGCGGTCTCCGTGCTTGAGGGTTTCGATCAGAACGACGCCGGGGAGAGGGGCGGGAATGAATTTCATGGCCGGTCTGCGTGAGTGTCTCGTTTCTCCGTCGAATACCGGGGAACCATCGCACCTCGATCTCGCCTTGTTTTTAACCGTTCGGGATGGGTTGTCTCCAGTGCACGTCAGCGGAAAGCGTCGTACGGCTTCCTGCCGGTCCTCAGCTCTTCCGGGAGAGGGGCTTCCTCGTCGAGGTCGAGGCAGCGCATAACGCCCGCTTCATCGAGTTCGTACCGCAGTCCGCTCTCGGGGCATGTGAACACTCCGCTCTCCCCTGGTTTGGCGATCTTATGGCCGTGCCTGCTCATCCAGCCGACGAGCCTGGCAGGGACGCCCGCGAAGAGCGCATAATCCGGCACGTCCCTCGTGACCACGGCTCCCGCCGCGATGAACGCATACCGCCCGATCGTGATGCCGCAGACGACGGTCGCATTGGCGCCGACCGTACAGCCGCGGCGGAGGAGTGTCGGCTCGTACAAGGCGTGCCGGTTCACCTGCGAACGCGGGTTCGTCACGTTCGTCAAGACGCACGACGGGCCGAGGAAGACATCGTCCTCGACGACGGTGCCGCTATAGACGGAGACGTTGTTCTGGATTTTCACGTTATCCCCGATGACGACACCCTCGGCGATGTGCACGTTCTGCCCGAGGACGCAGTGCCGCCCGATGACGGCATCGCGCATCACGTGCGAGAAGTGCCAGATCTTCGTCCCCTCGCCGATCGTGCACGGGAGGTCGATATACGCTGATTCGTGGGCGAAGTACGACATGATTCTCCCGCTCCGTTCAATCCGTGGTTTCCATCACCCCGATTCTCCCCGTGTTTCCTCTGCGCGCCCCCTGCGGGTTTGCAGGATCTCTTTCAAGATCGCGGACATCATCGCTGTTCTCACCCTCCTCCCGTTCCCATTCAAGTGGTATACCGTGTCGTAGAAATACCTTCTCTCCATCGTACACTGCTCTATGCTCCGCGTCACGGCATGCGAGAGGTTTCTCCGCAATTCCTTCTCGATCGTTCTCAACTCCCGCGCGTTCTCCCGGTAGTATTCCCGGGGGATCGGCGGAAACAAGACCCTCATCTCCACACCTTTCTCCCTGCACGACGACGCGAAATGTTCTATGCGGCGTACAGCCGCCATATCGAATTTTTCCCTGGATAATGTCGTCCAATCCTTCAAAGGGAGATTCTCGTTCTCCCGGACACCGTCGAAAACGATATCCCCACGGTACCCTCGCCTCAGCCATTTCTCCTCTTTCCTGGCAGACGCATGTCGTTCATCCCGACCCATGGCCGAATGGACCGACGAGACGATATATCGCTTGACGAGCCTGCTCAATCGTTTCGCGTACGTGTGCGTGATGGTGCGGACCTGTCCGATTGTAGTAACGTTTGCGATCGTGGACGGCTCAGCCAGGATGAAATCGAAGAGCGGATCGCTCCCGTCGCACCCGCCGTAGAAATACCAGTAGTTGGGGGTGAGAAGCACGATGTCCCCTCCCCTCAGGTACGGCCAGACGCATGACAGGATCATATTCAGTCCGAGGCCCGCGTGCGTCCCCGTATTGACGACGGGAATATTCAATTCCTCTTCCAGCACTCTGCAGTTCTGGCCGAATGCGACCTCCGAACCGCCGACGAGCACGATTCTCGGGGGCGGCACCGTATCGAGCTGCCGGTAGAGCGCATGCAAGGCGCGGTAATGGCTTATCACTTCCCTGCTGGGTGCCGCGAGCGGGAAAGCCGCGATGTCTAAGACGAGGACGATTCCGCCGAAGACGAGGATGCGCTTCAGCACGCACACCAGGTCGCGCATGGCGGTCAATACCCGATATAGATGAATCGTTCGGGCCCTTTCTCCATCGGCAGCAGCTGGATGGAAAGGATAAGGGCGATGTACAGGGCCCACCTCACGAGCAGGGGCGATTCCCGCAACCGTTCCTTCAGGGGAGCACGTTCCTGGACCCATTGGATCGAGAGGATCATCGGCACGAGCATCATTGCGATGAGGAAATCGCCCGTCATAAGTCCGCCAGCGAGATCCCCTCGGACCGGCTCGGCGGATAGGACGTTTCGAAGAAGCGAAATCACATCATGGCCGCTCCCCGCCCTGAATACGGCCCAGGAACAGAGAACGAGGGCGAAGACCGTCGAACGAGCCAGGACGGACCGTACGGCATTCGTCCTCGAAAAGCCGAGCGAATACCACATCCTCGCTCTCGCTCCCGCTGTCAGTCTGCCGAACGAGAGAAAGGCGCCGTGAAGTATTCCCCAGAGAAGGTAGGTCGACCGGCTGCCGTGCCACAGCCCGCAGAGGAACATCGTCGAGAGGGAGGAAGCGGCGTAGACAAGACGTTCCCTCGTTTTTCCGCCCACGAAGGACAGGAACGGTCTCTTCAAGAGGGAATATGACAACGGGAGGAATACATAGTCGCGGAGCCATTGCGAGAGCGAGATATGCCACCTGCTCCAAAAATCCGATATGCTCCCGGCCGCGTACGGTTGTTTGAAATTGACCGCCGACTCGAATCCCATCACCGTGCAGAGCCCGATCGCGATGTTCGTGTATCCGCAGAAATCGCAATAGATCTGGACGGAATAGAAAACCGTCGCGAGAACGATTTGAACGGAACCGAACATGCCGGGGTCGGAATAGACGGTATCGACGTACACGCCCAAGCGGTCGGCGACGACGGTTTTTTGGAAGACCCCCCACGCGATGAGGAGAAGCCCGTCCGTCGCCGAACGGTAGTCGAAATCCTTCGCCTTCGAAAGCTTCGAGAAGAACGACCCCGCTTTTTCGATCGGTCCGGAAAGGAAATGCGGGAAGAAGGAGAGGTAGAGGCAGAGATCGCGGAAGGGAAGGACATGGATACGCCGATGGTACCGATCGACGATATACCCGAGAGCCCGGAACGAGTAATAGGAAAGACCGACCGTCCCTGCAGTGCCCAGGAGAGGGCCTGCCGTCTGTGCCCCGAAACCGAACAGACCGTTCTTGCCGATCCAGGCGCTCGTGAGAAGACCTTTCGAGAGGAAAAAGAGCGCCGTGACGACCGCAACCGCTAGCCAGAGCGTTGCCTTCCGCGCGCTGCCTGGAGCATCGTGCAGGAATGCGGAAGAGAAATGCGCGACGGCGGCAACCGTGAGGAAGATGACGGCGCCGTACACGCCGAACGAAAGGAGAAACGCCGCATTGAAGAGGAGAAGGAACCCCTTGCGAAACGCGAAGGGTAAGAGGGTGTATACGAATGCCGCAATGAGCAGGAGGACGATGGTGAGATGGATGTTCATCATCGAGAAATCGTCACGGCTGTCGCGGGGTGCGCTCTCCGCATGCTGCGCTTCCTCTCGCGAGACTAAATCCCGAGCTTTTGCCCTCCGCCATCACGATCGGTGATCGTTCACGATGCGTGCGCTCCGCCCTTTACGTACGCCGCCCCGCATTTCCCGAACCCATGACCCGAAGGCGATAGGCAAGCTCGATGGAGGGTCTCGCGTCGTCGATGCCGAACCCCCTGCCCGCGAGCGTCTCCTCGTACAAACGGGTGTGGAGACCCGTAAACCCTTCGGTGAAATCGATTTCCTTCCCGTCCACGGTCATGGAACGAGAGGGATGTGCGCCGCTGGCCGCTGTGCCGGGCGGGAGGTCGTTCCTCTCGATGGAGAGGACCCACGATACATCGGCATCGCGGAGCGACAGCGTACCTTCGGCCTTCGTGGGCGAGTAGTGCGCAAGGACGACGTCGTCGGGAGGGCCGAAAAGCCACAACAACGCATCGAAGAGGTGTATGCCGATATTGGTCACGACGCCGCCCGACCGTTCCTCCGAGCCTTTCCACGAGTACCGATACCACGTTCCGCGCGGCGTGATATACCGGAGCGATACCACGTGTTTCCTCCCTTTCGGAGCGCCCTCGAGGTCCCGTTTCAAGTCGAGGAGCGCGGGGTGCAGGCGGAGCTGGAGTACCGTCCACACTCTCCTGCCGGTTTCCGCTTCGAGACGTTCCAGCGCATCGAGATTCCAGGGGTTCAACACGAGCGGTTTCTCGCAAATGGCATCCGCGCCGATGCGGAGCGCGAGGCGTATGTGCGCGTCGTGGAGGTGATTCGGGGAGCAGATACTGACCCAGCGCACGTGTCCCTCCTCGGGACCACGGCGGAGCTTTTCGAGATGTCGGTCGAAACGCTCGAATTCCGTGAAGAACGCGGCATCCGGAAAATACCTGTCGAGGATGCCGACTGAGTCGTGGGGATCGACGGCGGCGGCGAGTTCCCCCCCCACGCTCTTGATCGCCTCGAGGTGGCGCGGCGCGATGTAACCCGCCACACCGGTCATCGCGAAAAGTTTCCGTTCATCTTTCGTGCTCATGTTGTCCCTGCTGTCTGCCCTTGTGCTCCTCTTCCGCGCGACTCAAGGCACGGTATGCAGTACGCCGCGAAGGTACTCGGCATACGACGAGTTGCCTGCGCTCTCCGCCAGCTGTTGGAATTCCGCCGTCGTGATGAACCCCATGCGCCACGCCACTTCCTCGGGGCACCCGATCTTGAGCCCTTGCCGTTCCTCGATGGTTTCGATGAACAGAGAAGCCTGCAGGAGTGATTGCGGCGTC
The DNA here is from genome assembly GCA_029907355.1 of Bacteroidota bacterium. Lineage (GTDB taxonomy): Bacteria > Bacteroidota > Ignavibacteria > SZUA-365 > SZUA-365 > JARYLZ01. The sequence goes on from JARYLZ010000082.1 coordinate 11,941, forward strand.
CCGGTGTCCAGCCATGCCGTCCCGCGGCCGAGCGGTTGGACGATCAGCTCACCGCGGCGCAGGTACTCGAGATTGAGATCGGTAATCTCGTACTCTCCGCGTGCCGAAGGCTTGAGGGACCGTGCGAAGTCGGGCGCGCGGCCATCGTAGAAATACATGCCGGGGACGGCGTAGTTCGATCTCGGGTTCGCGGGCTTTTCCTCGATCGAGATCGCCCTGCCCGCCGCGTCAAACTCGACGACGCCGTAACGATGCGGGTCGCGCACAGCGTATGCGAAGATCAAGCCTCCCGTACTCAGTTCCGCCGCCTGCTGCAGCTTTTTTGCGAGATCCGCGCCGTAGAAGATATTGTCGCCGAGGATGAGGCAGGACGGCCCCCCGCCAATGAAAGATTCGCCGATGACGAACGCCTGTGCGAGTCCCTCGGGGGCAGGCTGTTCGGCGTACGAGAATTCCATCCCCCAGAGCCTTCCGTCCCCCAATAACGCGCGGAACTGCGGCAAGTCCTGCGGCGTGGAAATCACGAGTACTTCCCGGATC
>JARYLZ010000083.1:0-2102 GCA_029907355.1 Bacteroidota bacterium
CGGGTTGAACGGGTTCGGGTAGTTCTGCGAGAGGGCGATCGATACCGGCGCCCCGCTCAGGTACACGTCCACCACCGGCGAGATCTGCGTCTTGCCGTCGGTGTCTACCTGGCGCAAGCGGTACTGCACGTGCCCCACGTCGCGGTGCACCTCCGTCACGGCATCCTGGTACCGGTACTCGGCAGGCCGGCTGTCCGTCCCACGGCCCCGCACGAACCCGATCGTCTCCCACGTGCGCCCGAGGTTGAAACTCCGCTCGACCTGGAACCCGTAGTTGTTCACCTCCTGCGTCACGTTCCACGTCAGGTCCACGACCCCGTCGTTGAGCACCGCCTTGAACGTGGAGAGTTCCACCGGCACCAGCGGTTTCCGCGAACGGTACGCCGCGATGCCGTTGTTCGACATCAGCACGAACAGCGTCACGTAGTACCCCTTCCCACTGTCGTAGTCCGGCTCGAGCTTGACGTCGATGTCGGCGATGTAGTTGTTGATGCCCGAGTTGTTCGTCAGGATCCGCTGGCCCAGGTACGGCGTGTCGCCGAAACCCGGCTCGCGGCGCTCCTGACCCAGCACCGACACGTTCATCACCCGCGCCCGCGTGTTGTAGTTGACCGACGTCGGGTCGCCCGGGGTGGTCGGCATCCCGTCGGCGCAGGCTAGGAAGCTGTTGCCGTTCTCGGCGATCCTGAAGAATGTGATCGGCCCGGACGGGCCCGTCCCGCTGATCGGATCATCTGAGAGGGCGTGGTTGAACGTCATGAGCATATTTTGCGGGAAGGGCGCGCTGGTCTGGTACTGGTTGTTCAGCAGGGTGACGCGGGCGTTGGCGTCCATCCACACCTGCGCGAAGGACTCCGGCCCCGTCGCGGCGAGACCGTGCGAGGCGACGCCCTCCAGTGAGGACTCCATGAGGATGCCAAGTCGGTAATCCAATTGCCGCCCGAAGTTCGTGGCGAGGCGGTTGGGCCTCCGGTCGGTGAGAATGACGCCCACGAAACGGTTCGTCTCCGTCTGCCCGTCGAAGGGCCCGCCGGAGGTGAAAATGCGCACGCTGTCGACGACCTCGAGGCCGTTGCCGAAGTCGTACACCCCCCGCTTGCCTACCACGTCCAGCGCATCGCCCCACCGCGTCCAGGGGAGTTCGGAGTAAGCGATGTCGGGTGTCCCGAGCGTTCCCGGTGTCAGGTAACCGCTCTGGGGGTTGAGCGTGATGTACGAGAGCGTCGGTGTGGACTTCGGCGTCTCCCACCGCCATACCCGCAGCGGACCCTGCGCGAGGTACTCCGGACGGCAGTTCGGCGGCGGCCCGGGGAAGCAGATCCCGTAGATCGGCGCCACCAGGTTCGTCGCGAAAATCCGCGGCGGCACCTCGTCATCGACGTCGATCTTGTATATCGGGAACTGCCCCTGGCTGAAACTCGTGTACCAGTTGTTCGGCCACGTCGGCGTCAAGATCCCCGCGATGGTGTCGGAAGGCACGGGGAGCTGACCGCCCTGCCCCGGCGTCAAGCCGTACTGCCCGTTGGCCGCACGCCCTTCCGACATCTTCGGCAAACCCGTCAGCGGGTCCCAAATGTGGATCTTCGGGCAACCGATCGTGATGCTCGCCACCGAACACAACCCGGGGTTGACGATATAGAGATTGTCGCGCACCTTGTCGTAGGCGAGACCGGTGTACTGCCGCTGGCCGGCCATCCACCCGTAAATGGGGTGCGTGTTGCTGCTCGGCTGCATGACGACCCACAGCTCCTCCCAGTCGATGTTACCGCCTCCCTGGGCTCGGAGCGGGGAAGGCGACAGCAAGACCAGCGCCGTGAGAGCGAGCACGCAGGCCGGTAATCGTTTTCTCATATCTTCCTCCTTTGATGGAAAATCCTATGTTTCATTCAATCAATCGGTTTCGGTCTTTTCGTGATGATTCGTCCGATTCATATTTAATGAAAAAACATATTGATTTATGCCTGGAGAATCAAGCAGACTCGGATGATGCTTCCGTATCCGGTTTTTCGCCGGATTTTTTATTGTTATCGCCGATATGGGAAGACAATGTGAGGAGAATAAAAAATTCAACCACTCAAATGATTTCGAACGCGTTTGAACGG
>JARYLZ010000083.1:2112-12290 GCA_029907355.1 Bacteroidota bacterium
GGTGGGCCGGGTGAGTCGACAGACGATCATGGAACGACGATGAGTGTTCGGGTCTCGCAACGGTCCCTATCACTGGCGCGAAGGGTATAAGCCCCCGGTGCGACAGGATCGAGAGAGATGCGGACGGTGTTTCCACCCTCGGGGATGTCGGTGTTGAGCGTTCCGCTGACAGGCCGGCCGAGCGTATCATAAACCTCGATGCGGAGACGGCGGGGCGAGTCCGTTTCCACGCGGAGTGAAACGTGTACTCCCCGTCTGGCCGGGATGGGGTTGGGGTACGCGGGGGAAATTCGAAATCCCTGCGAGGCGCCGGGGATCCGTTCTACCGGCACGGTGCGGTAGCTCACTTTTTTCAGAACGAGTCCGTCCGGGTCCAGCGTGACGCTCTTCGCGGTGCCGCTAGGAACGTCACTGAACGTCAGTTCCTGCGAAGGGACGGCTGCCGTCTCGAGCGTTCGCCGGATCGTGTCGCCCGAGACCGTGACGATCCGGAAATCGAGAGGCATCGTGAAGAAAGGGAATCGCGTCGAGTCCTGCGTCTGGAGCAAGCGTATCCGGAACGGCGCTTCGTACGTGTCCGCCACGCTCTCGACGACGTAGACGGGGTAGCCGGGGAGGAGAACCCATTCGTCGAAGAACCAGCGAAGGTCGCGCCCCGATACGCTCTCCATGACCGTACGGAAATCGTCCGTTTCCGCGGTGCCGTATTCGTGCCGTGTCAGGTAGTTTCGGAGGCCGCGGAAGAAGGTCTCGTCGCCGAGGATTTGTCTCAGCATGACGAGAACCGCCGCCCCTTTGTCGTAAATCGTCCCGGGGTAATTGGACGAGGGCGGCGTGCGCGGGTAGTCGCGGAGCGGGAAGACCCCTTCGTACGGCGCGATCTGGTAAAGGTAGGAGCTGATGAATTGCCGTGCGCGCTGTTCGTAGCCGCCTCTCCCGCCGGTGTGCTCGAGGTACACGGCTTCCGAGTATGTCGCGAACCCCTCGCTCAACCATGCATCCCCGAATGTTCGGGGTGTCACGCAATCGCCCCACCACTGGTGCGCCAGCTCGTGTGCCGCCGTCAGGCCCGCGGACCCCTGCCGAAGGAGCGATGCGGCGTAACTGATCATCGTCTGGTGTTCCATCGACCCAATGGGCGTTATGCAGTAGCCGACTTTATCGAACGGGTATTTCCCGTACGCGGAAGTGAACGCGTCGAGCATGATCGGGATGGAGGCGAAATGCGCCGCCGCTCTTGCCGAATCGGTGCGCGGGGCGTAGTACTCCAGCGGGATCCCGTTCCACGCGTCGCGGATCACGGCATACGGTGCGATCGCGTACGTGACGAGATACGTCGCCGTCGGGTGCGTTTCGACCCATCGGTACGAAACCCAGCCGGCGCTGTCGCGCGTTTCCGTGAGCAGTCCGCTCCCCGCAGCCGCCATGCCCTGTGGGACGATGTATGTGAGATCGAAGGTCGCTTTGTCCGAGGGGACGTCATTGGAGGGGAGCCAGTGCCGCGTCATCGAGACGTACGGGGCGAGGAAACCGACCCCCATGCAGAACGTCGTCGTTCCCCAGAAACACCCGCCCCACGGGGTGGTACCGCCTTCGTCCGTCGCTTTCCCGCCGTACTCGACGGCGATTTCGACAGTGTCGTTCTCTCCCGCGGGAGGGTCGAGCGGGATGCTCAGGATGCCGTTTGCATGGAAGTGCGGAATCGTGTTCCCTGCGCGTGTGACCGCGGTCACCTCGAGATCGCGCAAGTGCAGATGGAGCGTGTCCCCGCCTCCCCGGAAGAGGACGAAGGCGGTTCCATCGAGGCGTTGGGCGGAGAGGTCGAAGCGGATGGTCGCACGATAGTGGAGGACGTCGAGGGGCGGCGCTTCAATCCCGTCTATCCGTGCCGTGAGGCCTACCGGGAGGAATAGCACGGCGAGGGCTCGGAGAAGGGTCGTACGTTTCATGGCGAATGCTCCGGGGAAAACACACTGTCCGGGATTCCCTTGTTCACGGAGTAGTTCGTGTATGTCATGACGATACGCGAGTGTTGGCTCTCTTTCTCGTCGTCGCCGAGTGCAGGCGCGCCCGGCTTGTTCGGTAATCGCGCGGTAGGCCCGGCATCGATTTCGATGACCACCCTGGACGGGAGCAACCAGCGGTTCTGGATAAACGCATACGTGAAACGGATGTCGGCGGAAGAACCCCGTGCCGGGTCCGCTGCCATCCGAAGGACGATCCATCGCGTCGGGTCCACAAACAGCATAGCGCGCTGGAGCCGCAGGGTGTCCGACTTCGCGAGCAGTTTGACCTTGTGGCAGCGGATGCCGTCCACGATCTCCTCCCCCTGCACGACGGCGTCGTACATCTCCTCCGTGAACAGCATCGGGTTGAACGAAATCGCATCGCGTGGGAGCATGGCGAACCCTTTCGCCTCGATGTGGAAACGATCGGGTTTCTTGTAGTACACGGTCGCATCCATCGGCGGGACGTTCACGCGGGGGATCCGAGCCACGATATGGACATCCGCGCGGTAGTCGTCGATGCGCTCGAATTCCCCGCGCACACGCCGGAGGATTTCGTTCGCGGGCGGCGTCGTTTGGGCGTGAGCCGCCGCGTGAGAGGCGAGGAGGGAGATGAGAACAATGCCGGCGAGTCTGTTCCGCATGGGACGATTGGGGGGCGGGGAGGTCATGAGAGAATGTCTTTCCTCGTGAAGATGATCCATGCGACGGCGGTGAACGACAGCGTGAACCCGCCGAGGTACACGGCGTCCTTCACCATGCGAAGGCCGTCCATCGGCTCCACGAATACGCGCTGCCACACGTTCAGGTACGTGGTGAAAAGGTACGGGCGGATGCTCTCGAAGAATGCGAAAGGCAGGTTCCCGAGGATGAAGAAGAGGATGACGACGGCCATGCTTCCGACGATGGGGCCGATGGCGTTCTCGACGAAAGTGGAAAACATCATGGCCAATGATGCCACCGTGCACATCGACCACCCCGCGAGGATGTACGCGAGGGTAAAACGCCACACGATCGTATCCGGTGCGAAGATCGATACCCCTTCCTCCGAGACGGCGAGCAGATGGCCGGACCCGAACATGAGGAGACCGAGGCCGGTGCTGAACAGGGCGAGGAAGACCACGAGCGAGTATGTGTACAGGAACGTCGTGACGGTCTTCACCGCGAAAATCCCGCTTCGTGATGGCGGGCGGGTCAGGAGGATGCGGAACGTTCCGCTCGTCGCTTCGCCCGCGAACACGTCCCCCGCGACGAGAACGATGAGGAAGGGGATGTGGATGAAGAGGACGTTCATGAGCAGGTGGGACACGAACCAGCCGTTGAAGAGATTCCCGGCGAACAGGAAATCCTTCTGCAGGCCGGCCGTCATGTGCCGGGCCATGTCCTCCCCCCCGAGCGACATGCCCCAATAGGCGAGAGGAACGAGGACGATGATGAGTCCGAATCCGATGTACGTACGGAGTTTCCGGTAGGTCTTGAGGAGTTCGTAACGAAGCAGTGTCATCATGCGATCAGGTTCACCGTGTGCGGAAACGGGCAACGCCGCCGTCTGCGGTCGCAGGGTTTTCCCGGGTTCGGGTGGGAGGGGAAACGGCGAGGTCTGAAGCGGGTGCCTGTCTCGCGTCGTCTTCCCGTGGAATCGTTTCTCGGCAGTGGTTCATGGTCACGCTCTTACGGTTCGAGATCGTCTGCGTCTTCGCCCGTGCGGCTTTTCCCCAGCGAGTTTTTCCGGGTATTGCGCAAAGTAGGGGAATCGGTGATGCGGCGCAGCCGGTCGATCTCGCGTTCCTCGAGGTACCGCCATGCCCCGCGTTTGAGTCCCTGCACGGTCAATCCCGCGAAGGCGACGCGTTCCAGGGACTTGACCTCGTACCCCAAGGATTCGAACATGCGCCGGACCTGGCGGTTGCGTCCCTCGTGGATGACGAGCGCGATCGTCCGGTTTTCCGGCCTGTCGATGATTTCCGCTTCGCACGGTGCCGTCATGCCGTCTTCGAGCACGACGCCACGGCGTAGGGCGGCGAGATCCGAGGTCCGGATCCGTCGCTCGAGTCGCACCCGGTACACACGCGGGTGGCGGAACGACGGGTGGGTCAACCGGTACGCGAGGTCCCCGTCGTTCGTCAAGAGCAAGACCCCCGTCGTGTTGCGATCGAGCCTCCCCACAGGGTAAAGGCGCGTGTGATGCGGGACGAGGTCCAGGACGGTTCTGCGGCCGCGCTCGTCGGCCGCGGTCGTGATGCAATCCTTCGGCTTGTTGAGGAGGATGTATACGAGCCGCGGCTGGATTGAAACCGGCGCCCCGGAGACCGTGACGGCGTCTTTCCCCGGATCGACTTTCACGCCGAGTTCGGTGACGGTCCTCCCGTTCACCGCGACGACGCCGGACGTGATGAGTTCGTCCGCTTTCCGGCGTGATGCGATCCCCGCTTCGGCGAGGAACTTGTTGAGGCGCATGACGGTGGCGGTCTGCCTGACCGCCGCCGTTCTCGCTTTCGACCGCGGCGCGGGTTTTCCCCCCTGCGATCGACTAGGCTTATCCCTTCTCCGTTTCGGTGGTGGGACAGGACACACCTGCTTCACTTTCTTGGAAGTTCTGCCTGCTGAGGGGTTCCGAGGGGGCCGCTGTCTGAACCGGGCCATCCGTCCGTTCCTTTCACTCGTCCTCGTCCCGCCGCGCATCGTCAGCGCCGTAGCCTGCAGGATGCATGCCGTCATGGTTCGTTTCACGGGGAGACACTGCGCTCAGTACCTCTTCGTCCGTTTCCGGCATGGATGCGCGACGCATTCCTCCCGAACCGTTTTCTTGCCGTCCCTGCTCTTCTCCCGGAGCATCGGCTGTCGTTTCCTCGTGTGACCCGACCTGCAGGGGGAGATCCGCCTTTTCCGGGTCGGGGGTTCGCCTTTCGTGGTTTCCTATACCCTCGAACTCTAGGGTCGATTCAAGGCTTGTCTCCGGCTCGTCGTGCTCTTCGATGCTCCGAGACCCGACCGAAGGCTCTTCACCCATGAGTTCCTCGATCTCCCGGGGTTTGGGGAGGTCTTCGAGGGAACGGAGGCCGAAATGTCGGAGGAAAGTTTTGGTAGTCCCGTAAAGGAGCGGTCTCCCCACCGTGGTATCCCGCCCGACGATGGTGATGAGGTCGCGTTCGAGGAGCGATTTGATGACGAAATCCGAGTTTACGCCGCGGATGGTTTCGATGGTCGGTTTCGAGATCGGTTGGCGGAACGCAATGATGGCGAGCGTTTCGAGCGCGGACTGCGTCAGGCGCCTCCGCATGCGGTCGCTGAAAAGCCGTGCCACCCATGGGCTGAATTCCGCCGTGGTCTGGAACGTGAACCCCCCGGCGATCTCCACGATGCGAAAGGCCCGGCCTTCCCGGGCATATTCCTCGTTCAAGGAGTGGATGATCGCGTTACAAAGGTTCACGGTGAAGCGGGCTCTGCGTTTTCGCTTGCTTCTCGGGCTGTCCCCGTCGTCCGCGGTCGCCTCGTCGCGGTCCGATGGCGGGCCGGCCACGATGTCGCGGATCTGCCGGAAGGGGACCGGTTCGTCGGCGGCGAACACGAGGGCTTCGACGATTGGGCGGAATTCCTCGATCATCGCGGTGGAGGCATCCGTGTTCCCTTCGCTTTCCACCGCATCTCCATCCCCATCTGTGTCTGTTCCCCGTGCGTCATCGCCTCTTGTGCCGGTTTCCGGTGTCTCACTGCTCTCATCACGTTGCGGTGAAGGGTCGTCCCCGGTGTGCAATCCCGATTGTGCGTCCGCCGCGAGCGCGGCGATGGCTCGCACCGGTTCAGGGGTATCATCGGGGCGGAGCGCACGGTCCGTCGCGTCGGGCTGGTCGGTCGCTTCAGGGGGGAGGGAATCGAGTCGCACGGTCGCGTGTTCCTGCGTCATATCGTCATCGTCGTGGGAAGGAGGTCAGTCGTCGGTTCGTCTCAGGATGAGGAAGTCGTTGAAGCCTTTGCGGGTACGGACGCGGACGCGCCGGGATCGGATCAGTTCGAGGAGCGCCACGAACGTGACCACCATCTGCATCTTGTTCTCCATCTCACCGACGATTTCGAGGAAATGATAGGCGTCGCGTCCGGCAAAGAAGTCCATCAGGAAAACCGCTTGTTCTTCGACGGTCCACGGGATGGTCGTGACCTCGTGAGTGGTTATCTCGGGCATCGACTGGATCGCTTTCTTGAACGCCGTGATCAGGTCGAAGAGGGTCACGTCGCGGAGCGACTCCTCGCCTTCGGCGGCGGGGCAGGTGCGCACGTCGAACCGGAAGCATGTGCGCGGGAATCGCCTGCGCTGTTCCTCTTCGAACGTCTGCAGCCCCCTCGCCGCTTCCTTGTATCGCTTGTACTCGAGGAGGCGCTTCATGAGTTCCTCGCGCGGGTCGGGCCCCGTGTCTTGCTCGTCCGGGGAAGAGGGATGCGGGAGGAGCATCCGGGCTTTGATCTGGAGGAGTGTGGCAGCCATGACGATGAACTCGCCGGCCAGTTCGAGGTCCAGCATCTGCATCATCTGGACCGTCGAGAGGAATTCCCGCGTGATATGGGCGATGGGGATATCGTAGATGTTCAGCTCGTCGCGCTTGATGAAGAAGAGCAGCAGATCGAGCGGCCCTTCGAAGTCCGGGAGCTTGACGGTGAATTGCGCCATCCCGCGTTCAGGATACCGAGGTTTTACCGATGCGCCCGCCGAGGCGCATGGCGCGGTGAACCGCCCGCATCGTCGTCGCGGCGCGGCGGCGTGCCTTCTTCTCGCCCTCCGCGAGGATGTCGAGCACGAGGGAGCGGTCTTTTTCGTACGGTACACGGTGTTCCCGGTGCGGGGCGAGCGCGTCGGCGATCCGGGCAGCGCATCGCTGCTTGCATTCCACGCAGCCGAGGGCTCCGGATGTGCAGCCGGCGCGGATCTCGTCGATCTCGCCCGCGTTGAAGCGGCGGTGATAGGTGAACACGAGGCAGACATCGGGGCGCCCCGGGTCGTTCCGCCGCACCTTGAGCGGGTCGGTGACGGCCTTCCGGAGCTTCGCGGCGATGGTTTCCGGCGTGTCGGATAGGAGAATCGTGTTGCCGAGCGACTTGCTCATTTTCCGGTCGATTCCGTCGAGCCCCGGCAGGCGCTTGAATTCCGTCAGGAGCGCCTTCGGTTCCGGGAACACCTCGCCGTACTCGCGGTTGAACCGCCGCGCGATCTCGCGGGTGATCTCGATGTTGGCGAGTTGGTCCTCGCCGACGGGCACGGCGTGCGCACGGTAGAGGAGGATGTCGGAAGCCTGGAGGACGGGGTAGCCGAGATGACCGTAGGCGAGGTTCTCGCTCTCGATACCCAGGTCGCGTACCTGTTCCTTCAACGTGGGGTTCCGCTCCAGGCGGTTCTTCGTGACGAGCATCGAGAAGATGAGGAACAGCTCGGTATGCTGTTTGACCTGGGACTGGCGGAAGATGGGACTGCGCGCCGGATCGATTCCCGCGGCGAGCCAGTCGATGACCATCTCGATCGTGTTTTCGAAAATGCGGGAGGTGTCCGTGTTCGTCGTCAAGGCATGGTAATCGGCGATGAGATGGTAATTCGTGTACACGTCCTGAAGGGCGACCCAATTCTCCAAGGCGCCCGTGTAATGGCCGAGGTGCAATGCCCCCGTCGGGCGCATCCCGCTCAATACGATGGAATGGTTCTCGCTCTTCCTCATCGGCACGAATCCGTTGTGTCGTTCGATCGCACGCGCATCGAACGCGTCAAGATAGCAAGAAACATCGGACGGGAAAACGTGCCGTGCGGATCGACCCGCCGTCATTCGATGAAGAGGTACGGCCGCCATGCCTCGTCCACCGTCCCCGCGGAGTGGATGATGAACGAAACGTGCGACGGGCGCCGTGGGATGGAGCGCAGGCGCATGCCCGCCTTTTCCGGTGTGCGGTCCCCTTTCAGGTTGTTGCAACGGATGCACGCTGCGACCAGGTTCTCCCACGTGTCCGTCCCGCCCTGCGAGCGGGGGATGACGTGGTCCACCGTGATCGGCGCGGCGGTCGTCCCACAGTATTGGCAGCAGTGGTTGTCGCGCCGGAGGATGTTCTTCCGGGAGAGGATGATGCGTCGGTACGGTACACGCTTGTACTGCGTCAATCGGATCACGCTCGGGAAGGGGAACGCCGTACTGGGGGAGCGGATGACCTTCCCATCGGCCGTGGCGACAATCTCCGCCTTCTCGAGGTACACGAGGATGACCGCTTTTTGAACGTTGCAAACCGTGATGGGTTCGTAGCTCTGGTTCAGAATGAGAACCCTCCCGCTCAACCGTGACGCCGTATGACACCCTGCGTCTTCGAAGACAATACTCCTTTTTTCAAACATAGTAATGTACCGGTGGGTCCGGACAATTTCAATGGGAACGCCGATGACCGGTCAAGACGGGTCAGCGCCGCTGCCGAAATCCTGCCGGGGGATATTCCCGTGGATGGGACCGCATCGGGCCCGCGATGCACGAATGAAACACCTCGCGATAAGCGCCTTGGCATAACGCGCGAACGGATCGAGTGACATCCTGAGTGCCGGCTGCAGAACGGGCAACCATCCATCGCGTACATGGATCCCAACAGGTCGGCAGGCCCGATCGTCGCGACGGATGTCGTCGTCACATCGGTGTTCGACGGCTTTATCGGCGGGTCAGGTGCTTTTGAGCGCGTGCCGACATCTCGTGCCGCCATGGTGCGCTCGACCGGAGGTGACACGATGCCTCTGCGGCGGATATACGGCCACCCGTCCTCGATCGGACCTGTCATCGGTGCGGTGGTGATGAACCGATCCTGTTCGCGAGGGGTTTCAAGGAAATGCCCGCCGGTGACAGCGGTATACGAAGAGGCTTTTCCATCGCCTCATGGGGAAGGAAGCTTCATCGTCGGGAAGGCTGCACGGGCAGGGGAGACCTTCGATTTCGCGTGTTCCCCGGACTCGGAAACGCCTCGACTCGTGTGATCGAATCGCCGGCATTTCTCGAAGGATGCCGCGACGACCGCTCATGACCTCCGGTGCGACGGGCGACGTCCGAGGGGGTGAGAGGCATATCGTCGACACTGTCCACAGCGCCGTATGCGGTCGACAGTGGCCCTCTTCGTCGTCAAAGAGGGGCGCGCCGAAGGAGGGACCTCAGTTCGCGCAATTCCGAGGGGAGGAACACGCGGAACAGGAAGAGCAGGGCGATGAAACCCGCCAGGAGAACGGCTTCCCACACCGGTCCCGGCAGGGCGGCCGGTCCGATACCGGCATACCACAAAGCGGCGATGATGCCGACGGCGGAGAGGATCTTCCCGACCCGCCCGTATTCCCAGGGCACGGGGAAGATCTTCCGGCCTACGAACCACGCGAGCACAGCCGTCGTGAGGTAGGCGGCGAAGGTCGCGAGGGCTCCGCCGGTGTACCCGAGACGGGGGATGAGAAGGAGGTTCGCGGCGATGTTGACCGCTGCACCTGCCACGGTGATCAGCGCGAGGTAGCCGGTGCGCTTCTCGATGAGGATGCCGGCGTTCAGAATGGCGGTGAAGCCCGTCCAGAGGTAGGCGAAGAGAATGATGGGAACGATCCGCAACCCCTCCTGGTAGGCGTTGCCGATGAGGGCGTGCCCGTGGAAGAGCGGGACCGTCGCGACGTCGTCGATGAACAGCGCGACGCTCACGGTGACGAGGGAGCCGACCAGCGCGAAGTACGTCAGAACACGCGCGAATATGCGCCGGGCCTCGGGGAGATCCGCCGACTGGAGCGCGAACGGCTGCCAGGCGTACTGGAACATCGTCACCACGAGCATCATGAAGATCCCCAGCCGATAATTGGCCCCGTATATGCCGGCCGCCGCGTCCCCCGCGAGGCGCTGCATGAGGGGGCGGTCCACGACCTGCATGAGCATGGACGCGATGCCCGCCGGGACGGTCGGCAACCCGAACGCCAACATGGCTCTCGCGAGCGTTCCCTCGATGTGGGGCCGGATATCGCGTACCGCCGAGGGGATGACGAGCAACGTCGTGACGAGGGAGGAGAGGAGGTTCGCCGTGAACACCGCGACGATGGACATTCGCAGGGCGAGGACGAAGACGAGGTTGAGGGCGATGTTCACGACGATGCCCGTCAGGCGGATGCTCGCGAAACGGCGGGCGCGCCGGTCCATCCGCAGG
>JARYLZ010000084.1 GCA_029907355.1 Bacteroidota bacterium
ATTTCGACGAGAGGTGTTTCGGCGCCCGTCTCGAGGTCCGACATCGCGATGAAGTCCGTCCGGACGTTCTGGTACACGAGCACGTCCCTGCCCGACGCGTCGAGCGCGAGGTCGCCGTGCCCGTTCGAGCCCTCCGTCAGCATCCACGAGCGGCCGAGGTCCGCCGTGAACACCTCGGGCGAGAGGAGGCTGTCGTAACCGACCACGCAGTACGCGCCGCTCATCGACATGCCCACCCAGTTGATAGCGTCGGGGAAACCGCCGTCTTTCCGGCCGATGACGGCGTCCGCGGTGCGGTCGTACACGGCGAGCGACATCGTCGTGAACAGGGAATCCACGACCATGAACGCCCAGCGCCTGCGGTCCAGCGAGGCGTCGCCTTCCGTGCCCGTCGTGATGAGGAAGGCGCCGGGGAACTCCGTGGAGAAATCGTGCACGGTCCACGCAGAGTCGCGCGCGATGTCGTAGGCGCACAGCGAAAGGTTGCGCAGGAAGAAGAAGCGGTTCGGGTCCTGCGGGTCCCACCGCGGCTCCGGTTCCTGGTTCCCCTCGTGGAAGACGGTGAGCGCCGAAACGGGGGCCGAAGACGCCCGGTCGTAGAGGTACCACTCGCCGTCGTTGCCGCGCAGGATGACGAGCGAACCGTCGGCGTTCTCCGGGTCGGCCTTCGCGTACTCGTTCTGGATGCCGGGCCCGCTGTAGCCGTCCGCCATGCGGTCGGTCATGCGGTACAGCGTCGTATGGAAGTTCGGGTCGATGAAACGGGCGTTCTTCTCGGGGAGCGGGAGATCGGGGGGCGTGTACGAGCCCGTCCCCATGACGAAGATCATGCTGTCCGCCGAGCGGGCGGGCGGTGCGGAGCGCTCCTGTGCGGCGAGCGGCAGGGCGAGCACGACCGCGGCAGCGAGCGCCGCGGGAAGGGGTATGCGTCTCATAACGTCTTCTCCTGAATCGGGGGGTGGGGGCGCGCGATGCGCCGTCTGCGGTTTCGGCGTTCCCTCTCGTTCCTCAGCGGCGCACGACGACGGCCCGCGAAGCGGTGGAAGCGCCGGCCGAAAGTGCGACGCGGTAGATCCCCGCTGGGAGCCCCGTGAGGTCGAGCACCGTTTCAGCGTTCGAGCCCGCCGCTGCTCGGGACTCGAACACCCGGCGGCCGAGGAGGTCGAATACGCACACCGACGCGTCGGGGCCGGGTGCGCTGTACCGCAGGGTCAGGGAGCGGTCCGCCGGCTGGGGCCTGCACGACTCGATGCGCACCGCCTCCGGCGTAGCCTCGTAGTTCCTAGCGCCCGTCGCGCGCCTCCAGAGGTTATAGGCGACGTTCAGCAGGGGGACGAACTCCGCCGTCGCCTTCCGGTGCCCCGCCGGCGTCGGGTGGTTGTCCCACGACGACCATTCCGGGTCCCACGTGGCGTAGGCGAGGAACGGCGTCGGGCCGAGCCGGTACTCGATCGAGCCGTCCGCGAAGCGGTGGTGCCCGCCCGTCTGCGCCCCGATGTCGTTCGTGTTCGGGTCGCCGCCGTTCGACGTGAGCACGTTCGAGTAATCGAACACGAACACGTTCCGGAGCGGGTAATCGTCCGTGAGGTGCTCCACGAGCCAGGTGTTGATCGCGCGGAGTTTCGGCATCGCCTCGTCGGCCGCCCCCTCGTAGGACGGCGGCGTCGTGATGAGGACGAAGAGCTTGTCGGGCCGTGTGCGGAAGTACGTGAGGAGGTCGAGGTACAGGCGCTTGATGTTCGCGACCGTGTACATCGTCCCGTCGTCTTCCGAGACGCCCTTCCCGTTGAGCGGGTTCGGCGTCCCTTGGGGGAGCGGGTCGTCGGACGGTTCGCCCGCGATGGACTGCCCGCTCGAGAAGCACGACTTGAACAGGACGACGGTGTTCTGGCCGCCGGGATCCGGCACCGTTTCCTCGTTGCGCCAGTCGGAGGAGAGCTGGGAGTTCCCGTACAGCGCGGCGAGGTACGCGTCGCGGTGCGGGCCGAGGAACCAGTTGTACCAGTGCCCGATGTCCGTGTGCGAACCGATGTTGAGGCCGTCGGCGACGTCCTCGTCGTACGGGCCCCAGTCGTAATCGGTGTCGCAGACGTAGTAGTTGTTCGCGCGGAGGGCGGTGAGCAGGCCGCCCTCGTCGGGGTTCAGCCACGACCACCCCGTGGAGTGGTGGATGAAGACGAGCCGCACCGGCGAGCCGGGCGGCGAGGGGTCCAGGGTCTGCGCCCGGAGGGGCGAAGTGGAGGCGAGCGTGAGCGCGGCCGCGAGCGCGCAGGCTGCCGCGCCCGGCAAAGAGCGAAGCGAAGACGGCATACCGGACCTCCTTCTTCTTTGGGGTTCCCCGCGTCAGGGACACGGCCGGGACCGGACCGCTCCGCAGCGGGGTGCGATGTGGAAACGATGAGACAAATTACCCGCCCGCTGCGGGAACGTCAAGAGGGAAGGGGTGAAAACGCCGGATGGAAAAAAGTATCATTGTGTGATACTGTTTTTTCCGCGCCAATTATTATTCTTTGAACATTCGATATCGAGCCTGTCTCGAGTTCCTTTCTCTGACAAGGGAAAGGTAGTCTGTTTCTCATATGAGGGATGTCTGCCTTGCTTTCCCTCGTCGATGAAAAGACGCAACGAACGATATCGTTCTGAAGAATGGAAGAGAGAACGCATACGGACGAGGAAAGAATTTTTAAAGGCTATGTCTGTCTTTTTCTCTCACTTTGAGAGATTCGTTCGACCCCCGCCGACCGAAAGGAAAAACCGGTTGTTTCGGGTGACATTTCGGGGTGTTTTGTCACCAATGTTGGAAAACGAGCGGGAAGAGATTCGCCTTGCTCGGCGGAGAGCGAGAACGATGGAAAGATGGTTTTCTTCTCTAGAAGCAAACATGGAGTGTGTATGAACGAATACGTGGCGTATTTCCGAACGGCAATGACGGGAAATCATGACGAAGGTCCTCGGCCGTACCCTTACCAGTTGCGGTTGGCTCTGGGCACTGATTTCCCGTTTCTCTTGAGAGCGCCGACAGCAGCGGGGAAAACCGCCGCCGTCGTCCTCGCGTGGTTGTACCGGCGGCGGACGCGGCCTGCCGAAACGCCGCGGCGCCTCGTGTACTGTCTTCCCATGCGCGTGCTGGTCGAACAGACCGTCCGGGAAATCCGGAAGTGGTTCCGTAACCTCGGCTGTGAGATTCCCGTGCATGTACTCATGGGGGGCGTCGAAGCGGAGCAATGGTACCTCGAACCCGAGAAACAGGCTGTCATAGTCGGCACGCAGGATATGCTCCTCTCCAGGGCCCTGAACCGCGGGTACGCTGCGAGCCGCTTCCACTGGCCCATCGATTTCGGCCTGTTGAACAATGATGCACTCTGGGTGTTCGACGAGCCCCAGCTGATGGGGAACGGGGTCAGAACTTCCGCTCAGCTGGAGGCATTTCGATCGCTGTATGGGACATACGGGCCTTGCCGCACGCTGTGGATGTCCGCAACTCTCGAACCGTCCTGGCTCGCAACGGTCGACGCAAGAGGGCGCTTCGACGGCAAACCGCTCGAGCTCGGCGAGGGGGAGTACGGGAACGACTATGAGCCGGGGAGCCCTCTCTTTACGCGAATGGCTGCGGAAAAGAAACTCGAGCGGTGGCGTGGTCCGTCATCGATAGATACGAAGAAATTCGCGCGGGAACTCATCGAGGTCCATCAGAAAGGGACGCAAACCCTCGTGATGGTCAATACCGTCAAAAGGGCTGTCGCCCTCGCAAAAGAACTCGAGAAGGAACTGGACAGAAAAAAATCTCCAGGTGTAAAAGTTCTCCTTGTCCATTCTCGGTTTCGGCCCTGTGACAGAAAAGAGATCGTGGATCGCCTCCAGGATGAGGAGGAGGCGTCCGACCGTATCGTGGTCTCGACGCAGGTCGTGGAGGCAGGTGTCGATATTTCGGCGAAGACGCTCGTGACGGAACTCGCGCCGTGGCCGAGCCTCGTCCAGCGCATGGGGCGATGCAACAGGAAAGGAGGCGACGAAGTGGGTCGTGTGTTTTGGGTGGATCTGGAAGGCAAACACTCTGCACCGTATGAAGAGGCCGATCTCGATGTATCTCGTCCCTTGCTCCGGAAACTGGAAGGGGAGAAAGTCTCTCCCCGTGCCCTCGCGGATTTCCAGAAGGCCGAGCGGATCGAAATGGAATTGCCGCCCGGTCACGTCGTCCGGAGGCGGGATATCATGGACCTCTTCGATACGACCCCCGACCTCACGGGCAACGATATCGACATCCAGCGCTTTGTCCGGGGAAGTGATCCGGAAACGGATGTGCATGTATTCTGGCGTGACGACCCCGATGCGGAGAATCTCCTGCGTCCGACTCGGGAGGAGCTCTGCCCGGTTCCAGTGGGCGTGTTCATTAAGGAATTCGCCGAGAAGAGGAGAGACGACGGAGTCGTCCCTCGCATCTGGGACCACATCGAGGGGAAATGGAGAATGGTCCGGGGCGATCTGCGAGAGATCAGGCCCGGTCTCACCGTGCTCCTCGCGTCGAAGGACGGGGGGTATACATCACGCCATGGGTGGGACAGCGACAGCTTGGAAAAGGTTGTGACTGTCCCTCCTGAGACGGGTAATGACGAGGAGAAGGTCGGTTCGGACCCGCAGTCATCCATAAAAGCGGCACTGACGATCGCCCAACATACGATGGACGTGGTGAAGGAACTGGAGTTCATCGTGGAGTCGATCGGCGGTGTGGAAAACGAGAGGAGCGCGCTTATGGATGCCGCACGATACCATGATATCGGCAAGGCCCATGAAGCCTTTCAAAAAGCGGTGCACGAGGCCAACGGTTCGCTGGACGAACGGTTGTTGTGGGCGAAGTCCGGAACGGAGAAGAGGCTCGAATACGGGGAGAGGAAACATTTCCGCCATGAGCTCGCTTCCGCTCTCGCTCTCATCGGTATGGGTGCTCCCTCCCTTGCCGCTTATCTCGCCGGTTCTCACCATGGGCGCGTGCGGATGTCCATCCGCTCGATGCCGGACGAAGACGGCGAAGCGGGTTCCCTCTTCGCGCTCGGTTTGCGGGAAGGGGATAGGTTGCCGGAAATCGACCTCGGTTATTCTCTTCTCCCTCCGCTCGAACTGGATCTCGGCCCGATGAAGCTGGGACATGCGAAGAGCTGGGTGGCGGAATCTTCCGCGCTTCTCGACATGCTCGGACCGTTCCGGCTGGCGTATCTCGAAGCTCTCCTCCGCGCGGCGGACGCGCGGGCAAGCAGAAAGGAGGCGCAACATGAATGAACTGCGTTTGAACAATTGCAGGCCCGAACCCCTTTTGAGCTACTTGAAAGCGCTCGGCGTCTTCCGGCTCGTCGCCGAAGACAAGGAAAACGGAGACCCGACTGCCCGGCTCTCTTGGTCGGGCGGGACGGCTGTGCTCCATTCCCGTTTCGAGAGGGACGGCTTGCTCGGTTTCTTCCTCGAGCAGTATGCCCCCACGCCTATCCTCGCACCATGGAACGGAGACAGCGGTTTCTATAAAGGCGGGTCGAAGGCGATCGATAAAAGCGGGCCGAAGGCAATCGATTGCATCGAGGCATCGGAATCCCCTCGTTTCGAACGGTTCCGTCAGGCGATTCGAATCATCCGGGGATTTGCCCCGAAGAAAAGACCAAAAGGCGAAGAGAAACATCTCCTGATGCTGAACTGCAGAAACGAACTCCCTGACGATGTCGTACCCTGGCTGGACACATGTTATGTATTGGCCGAGAATGCACAGCACTTCTTCCCGCTCCTCGGGACGGGAGGGAATGATAGGCACCTCGAGTTCACGAACAATTACATGAAACGCCTTGTGGAAATCTTGCCGCCGGCGGGAGGTAGAGTGCCGGACGAGTTGAAAAAATATCTTTCCGCCGCACTTTTCCAGGACCCAATCTTCGATATCAAGAAGAAACGAGCCAAAGGCCAATTCGACCCCATCAAGAAACGTGCCATAGGCCAATTCGACCCCGGCGGGGCAGGAGGCGCAAACGCCACGCAGGACGGTTTCGAGGCGGATTCGCTCGTCAACCCGTGGGACTACGTCCTCATGATGGAGGGTGCTCTCCTCCTTGCAGGTTCGGCGACGAGGAGATTTCGTACCGGCGCCGTGTCCCAGGCCTCATTCCCGTTTTCCGTTGACCCTGTCGCGGTCGGGTTCGGAACCAGTGCGGCAGAGGAAGCGAGCAGAGATCGCGCGCGTATAGAAATCTGGCTCCCTTTATGGGACGGCCCGATGACCTACGGCGAAGCGAAGAGGCTGTTTTCCGAAGGGCGGGCTCAGTTCGGTAAGCGTCAGGCTTCGAATGCCGTGGAGTTCGCCCTCGCCGTGAACCTCCTCGGGGTAGACAGGGGATTGAGCTCCTTTACGCGGTACGGTTTCCTCAGGAGGAATGGATCGTCCTTTATTGCTGCCCCTCTCGGGCGCTGCGCCGTGACGCACCGCCCGGAAGCGCGGCTCCTCGAGGACCCGGCCTTGAACGGCTGGCTCGACAGGTTGAGGAGAGCCTCGTCACAGAAGAAAACCCCCGAACGCTTTCGGAGAGCTTTGCGCGGTGTCGATGCTGCCCTGTTCTCTTTCACCACCCGGTCGGAAGTGGGGAACGACAGCGTATACTTCGCGGAAATACTCGCCGCCTTGGGGGACGCAGAACGGTGTATAGCCCTCGCACCGGTAAGAGCGAAGGAGCTGGGTATTCGACCTCTGCAGAACCTTCGAGGGGAGTGGGCGGAAAAGGCGGACGACGGCAGCGCCGAGTTCCGCCTGGCGCGATCCCTCGCTTCCGTTGGTGGAGAGGGAGCGGAACGAGGGAGTCCGGCGACCATCGGCAAAGGGTTCAGCGTCTCTCCGATGCGGTACTTCATCGAGCCCGTAACGGCGAGCGGATACGTAGAGTGGGCGGAAGGGAGTGTAAGCGCCGTGTGGTCGAACCTTCCCGTTCATGAAAACCTCGCGGCAGTGTTCCGACGCCGTGAGATGGAGTCTTTCCGCGCAGGCCTCCATGGGATATCCCTTCCGGCCCGATACAACGCACATCTGGCAGACGTGATTTCATTTCTCCGCGCGGAAACGGACGACGAGAAGCTGGGGCGGCTCCTTTGGGGTCTCTGCACAGTGAACTGGGAGGCATGTGATCGGGAAAGGAAAATGAGGCATTCCTCCGATCTGCCAGATCAACAACGGGAGAAAGCGAAGGCCGCCGTCCCATTCGAGTACGGCATACTGAGACTTCTCGTGCAGCCCGCCGTCGTCGAAGCGGAGAGAGACCACTGGCGCTACCGGCGGCTCACAAGGGACGAACAACCCAACATCGTTCCCGACCCCTCCGTGTTCGCACTTCTCGGCTCGAACAGAAAAGAAGCGGTTTCGACAGCGTTGGACAGGGCTGCAAGGCGCTTGAAGGCGGGAGGCCTGCTCGTCCATGGGTATCGGTACTCAGGACGGTCGGGACGGCCGATGGAAATTCGGTCTTCTTTCGAGCCATCGAGACTTCTCGCCTCTCTGCTTTTCCCTCTATCATACCATGACATGAACTTCATCGTGAATTCCGTTCTCTACCCACCAGAAGAAAAGGAGTAGCCATGTCTTCCGATCTCATTTCGCGTTTGGAATCCGAACCGCGCGTCCTCATCGAAGCCCGGCTCCGGCCCGTCGCCGGGACGCGTTTCCAGCCCACCGGTTTTCCCGATATCGGACCGGCCTTGTATGAAAATCCTGACGGTGAGCGCTTTCTCCTCGTTGAATCCGCACAGTCCATGGCGAACCGGCTCGAGGCCGTGTGCTGGGACGAAGCGGCAGGCGATCTCGTTCCCGAGCTCCGGGGCCTCCCGTATGTCTCCGTCACTATCGAGGGGCTGGGTGAACCCCAGCACACATCGAGCCTGCAGGAATTTCACCGCCTCAATTCGCCGTATATTTTGGACGCGCGAACAGCTGAAAAGAAAGACTTTGAGGAAGTATTGAAGAGCGAACTGGGAATCAGTGTTAATAAAAAAAAGGATAACGAAAAGGAAGAGGATAACGAAAAGGAAATTGCCGGTGTTGTCAACCTGAGGCGCCTTGCCCAAGTCTGTTTCAAGTACGATCCAAATTCGCTTATCCATGGCATTTTCCTT
Organism: Bacteroidota bacterium; assembly: GCA_029907355.1. Classification (GTDB taxonomy): domain Bacteria; phylum Bacteroidota; class Ignavibacteria; order SZUA-365; family SZUA-365; genus JARYLZ01. Next base: position 8,131 of record JARYLZ010000084.1, read on the forward strand.
GTGAAAATTGCTGGGAGGTTGCGGCACCCTCGAGCCCTTTCCGCATTCATCGAGGCGGAAGGTGTCGGAAGGGCGGACAGCGGTGGTGTGAAGTTCGATCGAGTTCTTCCCAACCCGAAGATCGCTGGGGTCGACGCCAAGACCGGCTATGGGAATGTTCCTTTCCACAGGACAGAGTTCACCGCACGATCTATTTCGGCGTTCTTCTCCCTCGATCTTGCGCAAATCCGCGGGTACGGTCTTCCCCCTGAGCCGGAATCGCTTCTTGTCGCCCTCTCTCTCTGGAAGGTTCGCGCTTTCCTCGATTCGCCCCTCCGCCTCAGGACAGCATGTGAGCTCGAGCTGGGAGACGGGCCGTCATCGATCGTCGTCAAACGGCCCGATGGTTTTTCCCTTCCCGATAAGGAAGAATTGACCGATCTCATCCGCGGATTGATATCGAAGTGTGAAAATTATTTCGCTTTACCCCCTAAGACGGTTCTTGTCTGGGAAAAAAAAGAAGCTATGGAAAAGAATCGTACGAAAAAGAGAACACGGATAATGAATGAGGAACACCCCATGCCGGTAACGATTAAAATCCTTTTCCCCGCGGGGCGCTACCATGCGACACCTTGGGGGAAACACGTGAACGAGGGGGTGCCGGAATGGCCTCCACATCCCTGGCGTCTATTGCGTTCGATTATCGCTGTATGGAGACGCACTATACCTGATATACCAGAAGACAAAATAAGAGATATCCTTGAACATCTTTGCAATTTGCCTATATACTATATACCGGAGTATCGTGTTGCTCACACGCGACATTATATGCCATGGTACAAGAAACAGCAAACAATTTGTTCTAGCCCATCTTTCTCTTTATTAAAATATGATAACAAAAAGAACACGAATGTTGAAGAGGGCGGAGAAGAAAACGATAAGAGTGAAAAGAAAACGAAAAAGATAAAAGAATTTGTCGATCAGACACTTATCTTTGACACCTTCATCGCTGTCCGTCGTGATAATCCTGATAATCCTGATAATCGTGATAATTCTCTATATATTCATTGGGAAAAGGATGATCTAACGGTTGAACAGCGGTTGGTACTCGGGTATATTCTTAAGAATCTCTCCTTTCTCGGGAGAGCGGAGTCATGGGTCGAATGTTCGCTCGTCGAAAAGGTGCCGGATGTCGGCCACATCGTTTGCCGGCCTGCCGAGCCCAACGACCCCGACCCTATCCGCGTGCTCTGTGCGGATCCGGAGACGTGTTTCGGCGATAAGCTGTACCCCAAGCCGAAGTCTGGGCGAAAGGCGAAAGCGAAGGACATGCTGTTCGACTGTCCCCGCTGGCACTTGTGCCTCGACACTACCGTGATCCGCGACAAGCGGTGGAATATCATCCCGGGGGCGCGATGGGTCGAGTACACGAGGCCGCATGAGAGGGAATTCCCTGAAAGGGGGACTCCGGCGAGTAAACATGACGTAAGGCGGCCGACCCTCGCGAGGTTCGTTCTCGACGGGCCTGTCCTCCCGCTGGTGACGGAGACGGTGCGTGTGGCCGAAGCGTTCCGCAGAGCGGCGATGAGCCGCTTCCGCCGGTGGTGCGAAGCCAATTCGGACGTTGCCATTCCGTACCGTCGAGTCTCGCCCGCACTCGAGAGAGGTCCATCGGAGAGACTCGCCCCCTCCGGCGAGGTGCATGACGAAGAACGCTTTACCTATGCATCTCCGACGCTGTCGGGGAAGGACGCAACAGGGCATTCCCTCGTCGGCCACCGCCACGCGTATTACCTGCCTGTGACGGACGAGTCGGACCCGCACAGGCTGGCTTCGGTCATCGTCTTCGCGCGCGATGGTTTCACGAGAGAGGAGTGCGAAGCGCTGGCGTCGGTCTCCGAGATTCGGATGGATGCGGCGCGCGGTTTCCGCGTGCGGCTCGTCGAACTGGGGGCGGCCGAGGACAACGAACCGCGGATCGTCGGGCCCTCGCAGGTGTGGCGTTCGCTCACGCCGTACCTCGGCCACGAGTGTATCGGCATGCGCGACAGGGACAAGTACCTCCGGAAAGGCCTGCGTCGGGAGTGGAGGCGGTTCTCCGAGCAGGTCGAGGCATTCCAGGGGGCGGAACTGGTCAGGTTGGAAATGCTAACGCCCGAAGAGCTCGATCGGATGCGTTTTCCCCAGCCGTGGGCCTACTGTCGGGCGAGAGTCCGAAACGGCGGCATCGAGGTATACCGCGCGGCAGGAATGTTCCGGCTCGTCTTTTCGAGGCCCGTACCCGGCCCTCTGAGCCTGGGGTACGCTTGCCATTTCGGTATGGGACTGTTCGGGGCCGAAGTTTCCTGAGTTTTTCGGAGAATCACGGCTCGAAATGTCCCGGTTCCTTTTGCCGGGGCGTCCCTGCTTCCTCACGGTGGACGCCCCGGAAAAGACTCCGTGTGTTTCACGGTCTTTTCCTGCATCGGGGATAGGATGCAGGATTCGGACATTTGCGTCGGTTTTTCTTCAGACAGAGAGGGAGGTATTTCATTCATGTGCATACCTGCACGCATGTTGAACGAGTATGTGTACTGCCCGCGCCTTTCGTATATCGAGTGGGTGCAGGGAGAGTTCGAAAAGAGTGCGGACACCGTGGAAGGGAGGACCGACCATCGCCGTGTGGACGAGGAACGCGGCAGTCTCCCGGGTCCGGAATCCGGTGAGAGGATACACGCCGCGTCGGTGTGGATGTCTGCCCCCGGCGAACGGATGACCGCGAAGATAGACCTCGTGGAGGGAGAAGGCGGCGTCGTACGCCCTGTCGATTACAAGCATGGTTCTGCGCCGGACAACCCCTACGGCGCATGGGATCCCGACCGCGTCCAACTGTGCGCCCAGGGATTGATCCTTCGCGAGAATGGATACGAATGTCCGGGGGGCGTTATCTACTACTGTTCTTCGAAGACGCGTGTCGACGTCCCGTTCGACGACGAGCTGGTGGAGCTGACACGGCGGATGGCGGCGGAAGCCATTGCCATGGCGGAGGGCGGTGCCATCCCTCCGCCGCTCCAGAACAGCCCGAAGTGCCCACGCTGTTCGCTCGCGGGCATCTGCCTTCCCGACGAGACGCTTTACCTATCGGGGGCGGGCCTCACGCATGCGGAAGACGAGAAAGTAAGGCGCCTCGTCCCGGCGCGTGACGACGCTCTCCCGATGTACGTCACGGGGCAAGGGGACAGGCTCGTGAAGAACGGGGAAGTCTTCGAAGTGTTATCGGGGAATGCGAAAACCGGCGAAGCGCGCATTGCGGAGGTGTCGCACATCGGCGTTTTCGGATCGGTTCACGTCACGACCCCCGCCCTCTCGGAGTGCTTTGCGCGCGGGATACCCGTCCTGTTCTTTTCCATGGGCGGTTGGTTCAAAGGGATTGCGCACGGGATGGCGCACAAGAACGTCGAGCTCCGATGGGCGCAGTACGAAGCGGCGCGCGACGCCGTGCGGTCTCTCGAATTCTCGCGCCGCTTCGTTTCGGCTAAGATACTGAACGCGAGAACGCTACTCCTCCGAAACCATCCCGACCCGCCGCAAGAGGCCGTCCGCATGATGGCACGCATGGCGGGTGCGGCGAGGAAAGCGGAAGACAAGGAGCGGCTGCTCGGGCTCGAGGGGAACGGCGCGCGAGCGTACTTCGGGAACTTCGCAGGGATGATCAAGGTGCAGGATGGTAGCGGGAAGTGGGCATTCGATTTCGAGGGGAGGAACAGGAGGCCTCCTCGCGATCCCGTGAATGCCTTGCTCT